>CAZOXI010000005.1:6904-25310 GCA_964583445.1 uncultured Bacteroidaceae bacterium
AAATTACCAGAGATGATTCAATTGGCAATCTTTGTCAGATCAACTTAAAAGTCCTTATTTCAAGCGTAAAGTGATACTGTTAAATAAAAAAAAGTCTTGAGGATGTGCGCGCCGTATCATTCATGATGCGCATCATTCAGATCACCATCCATGGTCAGCAGAGGAGATGCCTCAACTTCCTGCAGATTCAATAAGGTAACCAGCAAATCCAGCCCTTCCTGCAGTTTTTTCAGCTGATCTGCTTCGAGATGTTGCAATTTTTCGGACAATTGTTCGTGTAGAAGGGATGGAATCATGGAGAGGTGTTCCTCACCACCGGAAGTAAGCGTAATGTTCACCACCCGCTTATCACCCGACCGGGGCAACCTGGCCACATATCCTTTCCGCTCCAGGCGGTCAATGATTCCACTGACAGTGCTTGAATTCAGGTTCAGGAATTTCCTGATCTCTCCCTGTGTGGCCTGGAAGCCCGCAGCTTTCTGAAGGTAATTCAGGCACAGGACCTGCGGTATGCTCACGCCGTACTCTTTTTGTATTTTTTTCGACTCCAGGTTGATCGACCTGACGATCTTACGCACCTTAATCAATATTTCAGTCGTATCCATGTTGAGTTGTTTGCGATCTGATGCTGCATTTCCACAAGCGCAATTGTAAACTGACAGGTTAAAGATAATAAAAGGGTACAATTAATACTGTTAACCGGATATTATAAGCTGCAGGAGGTATTCAGGCAATCTGGCATCAGTAATTGTGAACATGTTTTGATAAATTGATGCCAAAAAAATACCAGGCACTGCCTTTCTAATCATTTTTTCTATATATTTAGGAATTATGTTATTAGAATAACAATCCAAACCAAACCTAAAAAACTTTAACCAAACCTCAAATACCCTTTATTAACCATGAATGACGCTGAAAACGGCTATCACATTAGCTTTTTTAAACCTACAACAGAGCGGGCGCGATTCAACCGGAACCTGGTGGTCTGGCTCGCTTCTATATGGTTTGTAACCATATTCGGATTCCAGATCGCATTGCGCGTATTGGAAAAACCGACACCAGAACCCCCGTATACGGCCTTTGAAAATACATGGGAGCATATCAAGGCGGGCAATCCCACCGAGAATGAATTAAAAGCATTCGGCAGGGCAACCCTCTATGTGCTCGGCAAAGTTGCAATTGAGGATGAAGAAAGAGCGCTTCTTTCTGCCTCCCTGAGCTGGTCATTCTTTGAACTGGTTCCTGGTGAACAACGCAGCAGCATGTTGGAAGAGGTTGCAGCACTGGAAGCGATTAAAGCACAGATCACTGACATCACGAATCCGGAATACATCGAAGCGAAGCGAACGCTCGCAGCAAGCGCTGCTCCCGTATTAGATCTCGATATGACGGATCCACGGAGTGTACTCCTTCCCATTGAACTGACCACCAAGAATATTACTTCACTTTCCGATAAAGCAAAAAGCAATCTTCCCGGCATTATGCAGAAATACCTGGTACATAACCAGTCTTTTCTGACAGATGCCAAATTTCTTGGATTTCCCTTTCATTATTTTTATTCCGCTGTTTTCCTGCTGATCCTCTTCGTTGGATTATGCTGGCTCTATTGCATCAGGTCAGACCGGCGGAATGTGATCCTTGGAATAGAAGATTGAACTTTTTACTATCAAATACCGGAAAAATGAAAAAAAGAATATTACCACTTATATTGCTGGCACTTTCATATACATCTGAAGGAGCCACTGCAGCTACTCACCTTGAAGGGGATTTTCAGCTGGGACCTGCTATTATCCTGATCACCATTCTCGTATTATTTGTAATGGTAGGAATTATCTTTCGTGCCAAAGACACCAATGATTATTACGCCGCCGGGCGCGGCATCTCAAGAGTCGGTTCAGGAATGGCCATTGCATCCAACTGGATGAGTGCAGCCTCCTTCCTGGGCATGGCCGCATTGATGTATGGGTCAGGTTATCATGGACTTGCATATGTGGTCGGATGGACAGGAGGCTATGTCTTACTCCTGATCCTCATGGCAGGACAAATTAGAAAGTATGGGAAATATACGGCTGCTGATTTCATCGGCGACAGGTATTATTCCCAGTCACTCCGGGCCGTTGGCGCGATCATCGCCATACTGATCTCCATTGCGTATTGTGTCGGTCAGTTCGGAGGAATCGGGTTAATGTTCAAATGGATCCTCGGAATCCAGTATGCATGGGCGGTGATCATCGGTGGTGCTGTTGTGCTCGCCTATACACTGATCTCCGGAATGCTGGGAGTGACCAAAAATATGCAGATCCAGTATGTGATCATTATCATATCCTTTATTATACCGCTGTTCATATTGAATTTTAAATTCGATTATTTCTGGTTGCTGCCGCAGATCGGGTATGGATCGGTTGTTTCGGACGTAGTTTCTGGAATACCGCTGAGTGAAACCGAACAACTCTACAACGCTGTGGGTCATAATTTTGCCATGATACCTGCTCCGGAATTTGCCATGCCCTGGGATCCGGCTACCGGGAAAACTTTTTTCCAGTGGATCGCCATCGCTTTTTCGCTGATGATCGGAACAGCCGGACTGCCCCACGTGATACAACGCTTCTATGTTGTTCCGAAAGCCAGGGATGCACGATGGTCCGTTGTATGGGGATTGTTTTTTATCTGCATCCTTTACTGGAGTGCGCCAGCATACGCTGCTTTCGGTAAGGTACTCAGTGCCCACCCGGAAGTAGGTAAGCTTGCCAAGGATGCCATTGTGGTTTATACAGCCCAACTGGGTGGCGTACACCCCCTGATTGTCGGTTTTCTCGCCGCAGGTGGTGTTTCTGCTGCCTTCTCGACAGTATCGGGATTGCTGGTGGCAGGATCGTCGGCATTTGCACACGATCTGTATGTGAAAGTACTGCATCCGGAAGCAAAACCAAAAAACCAGCTCCTGGCAGCCCGCCTGGGTACCATTCTGATGGCAATCATTGTAACCGCAATCGCGCTTGCCAAGCTGGCACTGATCGGGCAACTGGTTGCCGTTGCATTTTCGTTGGCTGGCTGCACGATCTTTCCTTTATTCCTGCTGGGCATCTGGTGGAGTGGTTCCAACCGAAAGGGCGCCATTGCAGGACTGATCGTGGGTGGCCTGGTCTCCATTATTGCCCTTACCTATTTTGTTGCAGGCAAAATGGGGGCGACCCTTCCTGCGCATGAATTCATCAGCTATTGGTTGGGCGCATGGTATTTTGCCATATTTGGAGCTCCGCTTGCCATCATTGCAAATATAGTTGTCTCAAAACTGACCCCGGAAACGCCGATCGAGATTCGGAAATTCCTTGTTGAAAATGTGCATACCTGATGATCAGGATGAATCGTCCCATACGGAGACTCTTGCTTGTTATGAGTGTTCTGGTTGCAGTAGTTATTATTTTCACTCAGCGCTATTACAAACAACAGAACCAGGAGATTGATCCAAGAATCGTACCTGCCAGGGAGTTGTATGCGACGTATAATGACCTCGCAGTGAAAGGGGACTATGATTCGGTATTTAAAATGCTGGATGAGGTTGAAGCCATCTATTCCGGGATTGAACATTACAGGAACGCTTATGAGCAGGGTGTGATCAGCAATAACAGGGCAGCAATATGGCTGACCATGGGACTGGATGGTGCGACCTTTGACAGTACTGCCCGGGATTCACTCATTCAACTCGCAGAAGGCGCGATCCAAAAGAGTATCGTGATCTATAAAAATTGGGATGATCAATTCGGTCATGCCGATCCGGAAAAATGCAGCGCATTTATATCGGATGATTTCTTCAGCGGACTGGAACATTATGACCAGGGACAACAGGAAAAATACCTGCACAACCGGGTAAAGGAAATTGTCCGGTCTGCTGGTGAAACCAGGCGCCGCCTCTCTGTTAGCTATACAAATATGGGTATTGTCCACAGGTTTCACGAAAGGTATGATTCGGCAGCCATGTGCTACACCCGGGCACTGGAATTATGGGACCGGAACCTGACAGCAGAAAACAATCTCAACCTCTTGCTTGGACGGCCACAAAGAAAGCAAAATATCATACAGCGGCTTTTCCCGCCTGAGAGATAATTACATCAGAAAACGCCCCGTATGTGCAGGAACACTTACATGAGAAAATCGAAGCAAAATAAAAAGTGAACGTTTACAAGAAAGAATAAAAAATCAAATTAAAATGCCCTGACATGAAACGATTACTTCTACTGTTCATCAGCTCACTTTTCGTGTTGAACCCGGACGCATTTGCTCAGGAGGAACACAAAAAATTCGGGATAACCTTTAAAGGATTTGTTAAAAATGATTTTTTCTGGGACACCCGCCAGGTCACCACTGCGCGGGAAGGCCATTTCCTCTTGTGGCCCGCTCCCGTGATTCCGGATGTGAATGGAGTGGATATTAACGCGCAGCCCAGTTTCAATTTCCTGTCTGTTCAGTCACGCCTCAGCGGTGTGATCACCGGGCCGGATGCGTTGGGAGCGAAAACATCCGGGCTGATCGAGGGAGACTTCTTTGCCCAGCAGAATGATAACATCAATCTTTTCCGACTCAGACATGCGATCGTCAAACTGAACTGGGAAAAGACGGAGCTGTTGACAGGACAATACTGGAATCCATTATTTGTCACAGACTGTTTTCCAGGGACAGTGTCATTCAACACCGGTACACCACTACAATCTTTTGCCAGGAATCCGCAGATCCGGATTACCCAACAAGTTGGACCTGTGACGCTTATTGCAGCCGCACTGGCACAGCGGGATTATACATCCAGGGGGCCTGATCCGAATGATCCGTCGGTCACCATTGCCAGCTCGGAATTCCTGCGCAATGCACATATTCCTGACATGCATTTCCAGGTGCATTACAGTGCTTCGAGTGACCAGGGGTTTGTTGAATCATTTCTAATTGGCTCAGGGGTCGCCTATAAAACCATTATACCCAGGTTAAAATCAGATTGGCTGTTCAACACGTATGCCGTCGACGAAAAGGTACAGGGAATAACTACGATTCTGTTCACAAAAATTGTTTCTGATCCCTTCACTGTTAAACTCCAGGGAAGGTATGGTGAAAACATTCCTGACGTGCTTTCGCTCAGCGGTTTCGCAGTGAAAGAAGTCGTTGATATCACAACAGGCGAACAATCGTATACGCCGTTAAGAAATATATGCTCCTGGGGTGAAATACACACGAATGGTGAGCAGTTCCAGGCAGGTCTTTTTGCGGGGGTTACAAAAAATATCGGAACCAAAGAACCGATGTCTTCGCCCGATAACAGGGTATACGGACTCGGTACCAATATCGAGTCACTGATCAGGATCGCCCCCAGGATCCGGATTATATCAGGGCGCACAACACTGGGCGCAGAAGTAGAATTTACAGGTGCCCGGTATGGTTCTGGATTTGATGTCAATTATGTTGCGGAGAATGTTGTCGAAGTGACAAATACGAGATTACTTATGAGCATGATGTATAGTTTTTAATATCTTGTGGCATAAAACAGAATCGATGAAACATAATACCTGGATCATTATTGCTGCAATCATCTTGTCCTGGCTGCTTCATTCATGTAAATCTTCTGATGCGTTGCCCCCTCCGAACATCGTCTGGATCACATCCGAAGATAATTCCATTCATTATATGGAACTCTACACAGAGGGAGGAGCACCCACTCCGAATATTGAGGCATTGGCGGAACACGGATTGCTATTCAGCAATGCTTTCAGCAATGGACCTGTTTGCAGCGTTGCCAGGTCCACATTGATTTCAGGTTGCTATGCGCCGCGTATCGGTGCCAACTTCCACAGGAGGGAAAAACATGTACCCATGCCGGGTGGATTAAAAATGTTCCCGGAATACCTGAGAAATGCCGGTTATTATACCACGAACAACAGCAAAGAGGACTACAACATTTTAAAAGGTGACAGTGTTTGGGACGAATCTTCAAAGGAGGCACACTGGAAGCACAGGAAAGCGGGACAACCATTCTTTCATGTGTTCAATATCGCCACCACCCATGAGAGCAGGTTGCATTTCACCAGGGAACAGATGAATAATTATACACTTGTGACAGACACAGCATCATTTTCAGTGTTTCCGGTGCATCCCGGCACAGAACTATTCACTTTCACCAATGCATATTACCGGGATAAGATCATGGAGATGGACCGCCAGGTCGGCGAGGTGGTTGCAGAGCTTGAAGAAGCCGGACTCCTGGACAATACCTTCATTTTCTATTTCGGGGATCACGGGGGTGTATTGCCCGGCAGCAAGGGCTTCCTGTATGAGACAGGACTGCATGTACCCCTGGTGGTACATGTGCCTGATGATTACAGGCACTTTACTGATCAGGAAAAAGGAAGCAGGGTGGATGGGTTCGTGAGCTTTATTGACTTTGGTCCTACTGTCCTGAAACTTGCCGGTGTAGATGTTCCTGGAGCCGTTGATGGAACCCCTTTTATAGGACAGGGAATCAGTAAAAGTGAACTGAACAGCAGCAATGAGACGTTCGGATATGCCGATCGCATGGACGAGAAGTACGACATGGTGCGTTCCTACAGGAAGGGGCAATATAAATATATCCGAAGCTACCATCCTTTCCAGTTCGATGGCCTGGTGAACAACTACAGGCAAATCATGCTTGCCAGACAGGAGTGGCTTGCGCTATTTGAGAAAGGACAGCTGGATACGATCCAGGCGCGATTCTTCAGGCCTCGTCCTCCAGAAATGTTGTTTGATCTTAAAAAGGATCCGCTTGAAACAACCAACCTGGCAGAAGATCATGCCTACAGCGAGATCCTCAATGACATGCGCAGTGGTCTGACACACTGGGTAAAAAGCATGCCCGATCTCTCGTTCTATCCTGAGCATGTGCTTGTTGAGGAAGCTTTCGGGAATCCTGTGGCTTTTGGTCGTGAACAGGTTGAACAGATTGTTGCATATGTCAATATTGCAGACCTTCAATTATTGGATTTCAGTGAAGCCAGGCCAGCTATTTTGTCCGGTCTCGGTTCAGAAGATCCATGGAAAAGATACTGGGCCCTCATCGTATGCAGCTCCTTTGCAAAACCTGATCGCGAAATTGTACAGGTGGCGCGTGAGATCAGCGCTACCGATCCCGAGTTACTGAACAGGGTCAGGGCAGCAGAATACCTGGGATTGATCGGTATTGATAATCCTGTAGAAACGATGACATCCGCACTCTATGCTTCCGAAAATGGTACCGAAGCATTGCAGATTCTTAATTCGATCGTATTGATGCAGGATGGCAGCATGCACTACACCTTTAACCTGGACCCGGCACAGATCAAAGAAGAAGTACGCACACACCCCCAGGTCAGCAGGAGATTGGATTATCTCGTCGGAGAATAGGTCTGAACCGGACATTCCCAGAATACCCGGGATCAAAATTTAGGCTTGCTCCCTTTCCTGTGTTTCTTTTTTGCTCCGGCTGCAGATCGCTTTTTACCCGAATTATAGGTGTCTTTCATACGGTACCCTGAATACCCTTCCTTACGAAGATCATCTTCCCAGGCAGGGGTATGCTTTTTACGGCTGCCTGGCCTGGCATTGCGGCTTCCCGGTGCAGCACTGTCTCCTGCAGAAGAGGCTGGTCGTCGTTTTGTTGTTGATTCGCGGCCCTCTGACAACTCAACCTTCACCTTTACACCTTCATGCCTGATATTCCGGCTGAATGACTGTAGTACAAGCGCCTCATGGTGCTTCTCTACTTCGAAGAAAGAAAATCCTTTCATGATATCGATCTTGCCTACCTCGATCTGCCTGTTGTTTGTAGTATCCATCAACAGCCCGATCATCCTGGTGGGATTGATATTGTTTTTGCTGCCGATATTGACATAAAAACGACTGTATGCTCCCTGGCTCCCCTTGCGATGGTCTTCACTGGCATCATTCCTGTTATCACTTCGGTTCTGCCTGGTAACCTGCCGTTTAGCCACTGGTTCACGATTGTACTCTGGTCGCTTATCTGCCTGAACATTCAAATCAGGCGCATTTTTATAATAGTCCAGGAAGCGGTTAAATTCAACGGAGACAAATTTCTTGATCAGTTCTTCCTTGCTGAGCCACTCCAGCTTTTTATATATTTCGGGCAGAAATTCATCGATTTGCTTATCTGCGGTTCTTACCTGTTCCATGTTATTCACAAGGTTAAACAGCTGCTTTTCACAGATCTCTTTTCCACCGGGAACCATTACACGGTTAAATTTCTTTTGGGTAATCTTTTCCAATTCCCTGATCTTCCCTGTTTCCCGTGTATGAATAATGGAAATCGAGATCCCGTTCTTCCCTGCCCTTCCGGTCCGTCCGCTTCGGTGTATATACACCTCCAGGTCATCCGGCATATTGTAATTGATTACGTGCGTCAGGTCATCCACATCAAGTCCACGTGCTGCCACGTCAGTTGCAACCAGCATCTGCAGCTGACGTTTCCTGAACCGGTTCATGACATAATCGCGCTGGGCCTGGGAGAGGTCTCCATGCAACGCATCTGCATTATATCCGTCGGTCATGAACTTATCTGCCACCTCCTTTGTCTCGCGACGCGTCCTGCAAAATACAATCCCGTAAATATCAGGATGCATATCAGCAATCCGTTTCAATACTTCGTAGCGGTGTTTTGCATGCGACATATAATATTCGTGTATCACATTGTCGGCACCTGCATTCTTTGTCCCCACGGATATTTCCGTCGGAGCATGCATATAGTTATTTGCAATCCGGTATACCTCTTTCGGCATGGTCGCTGAAAACAGCAATGTTTGTTTATCTGAAGGAGTACCGGCAAGGATCGCATCCAGTTCTTCCTTGAATCCCATCTGCAGCATCTCATCGGCCTCATCAAGGACAAGCCATTTAATACGTTCTATCCGCAATGCCCTGCGCTCAATCAGGTCCCTTACCCTTCCGGGCGTTCCAACGACGATCTGTCCACCGGCACGCAACTGCCTGATCTGCTTATCTGCAGGTGCACCACCGTACACCGGGATAATATTAAATCCTTCTGTATATTTTGAGTATTCCTGCAAATCACCGGTGATCTGCATGCAGAGTTCCCTGGTCGGACACAGGATCAGGGCCTGCACAGACCGATCGGTAACATCGGCTTTCTGGATCAGTGGAAGACCAAATGCAGCTGTCTTCCCTGTGCCTGTTTGTGCCAGGGCGATCAGATCACCCGGTGATTCCAGCACCTGGGGAATTACTTTTTCCTGGATGGGGGTTGGTTCAGTGAAACCAAGTTCACTCACAGCCCTTTGAATGGGATCATCCAGTCCCATTTCATTAAATATGCTCATTTTTATGTTTTTATATACCGATCCGAAAAGGAAGCTGGTGACAAAAATCATCGGATTTTACCCCGTGGCCGGGAACGCTTATGATTTACGTTCACAAGTACAAACATTTGCGAACGCTTTCGCGGTATACAAAAACTCGGGTCTCCGTTGTCCTCTTACAATCGAGCCGCGAAGGTAGAATAAATTTCCGGAACTAAACTGTCAACATGTCTTTTTTTTACCGAAAAAACATGTCAAGCTGACATTTTACAGCGCATTGGCTCAGGCAAATATTGCTGCACTAGATGTATAATATCCTGTTTTTATGATGTTTATAAAAATATATTGGTAAAATACCTATACAGTGGCATTTATTTTGATCGAATATTACTGAGAATAAAAAAATGATTGTTTAACTAAAAATATGGAGGGAATTACCATGACACTTGCAAGATTATCTAACAACTGGGCACCATCATTTCCTTCATTACTTGATAGGTTTTTTGAGGGAGATATGATGGATTGGAACACTACCAATTTTGCCGGATCAAATTCAACCTTGCCGGCGGTAAATATCAGTGAAGATGCTGATATGTACAAAATTGAGGTTGCAGCTCCGGGCATGAAGAAGGATGATTTTAATATCAATTACGACAATGGCCGGCTGACGATCTCATCAGAGCGCAGGGATGAAACGGAAAAAAAGGAAGGTGAGAACATCACCCGCAGGGAATTCAGCTACCAGTCATTCCAGCGGTCTTTTAATGTCGCTGAAAACGTAGTTGAAGCCGACAAGATCAAAGCTTCATACAACGATGGTATACTGAATATTACACTTCCCAAGCGGGAAGAGGTCAAACCCAAACCGGCAAAAGAGATCAAGATCTCCTAACCGGAGAGATTGCCAGGCAAAAGAGGGGTCGCGGCCCCTCTTTTTTTTTACTTGCAGTGATCATAGACAGCCTGACTAGAGGAAATAATAATTATCAGGATTCGGCAGCGTCTGTCAATATATCCAGCGTGACTGGATCATGCAGATTGCTCCACAGTTTTTACTACTTTTTTTTCCTGTTTGCCGGGTTTCTTATTCCCGCTGAATCCATGTCTTTTCTGCTTGCCCCAGGTGTTCTTTTTGAATAGTTTATCAATATTCCCCTTGATATTCATGAACAGTATGATGGGATGATAGAAGAATGGCTCAAGAAAGGCCGTAATGATCAGTTTGATCACATCCCGGCGTTTTTCATATTTATGGAAGGTAATCTCTTCGAACAGGACCGACCATATAGAAAGTGAAACCGCAAAGAAATAGACGAATCCCAGTAACAGCAGGAAGAATGGAAGGTTCAACCTGCCCGTGACCGCCAGCATTGTGAACCACATGATCCCCAGGAACTCAACGACAGGTGCCAGCCACTCGAAGAAAAACCAGTAAGGATATCCAAGCAATCCCAATTTTCCATATTTACGATTGAAGAACAATTTCCTGTGTTTAAACAGCGTCTCGATCGTGCCCCTGGTCCATCGGCTGCGCTGCCGTGCAAGGCTCTTCAAGTCTGATGGTACTTCGGTCCAACATAGTGGATCAGGAATATATTCAACCCGGTAAGGTTGTTTTTTTTCAGCCATATACCTCCTGATCCTGACCACCAGTTCCATGTCCTCCCCTACCGTATTCGTACTGTATCCGCCTGCCTGGATCACTATTTCACGGTTGAACATTCCCAGCGCCCCGGAAATAAGCAACAGTCCGTCTAATTCACTCCACGCCATCCTGCCCAGCAGGAAGGCCCTGGTATATTCCATTACCTGCGCCCTGGGAAGCCATTTTCGGGGAAGGTGGATCTTTTGAATGTGTCCTCCTGATATCTCGCAAGAATTCGCAATACGTATCACTCCACCTGCTCCAATCACTTTTTTTTCTTTTTCTTCCAGGAAGGGTTTTACAAGTTTCAGCAGCGCATCCTGTTCCATGATCGAATCTGCATCGATGCTCACCACCAGGTCATTTTTGGTAACATTCAGGCCTGCGTTCAAGGCATCTGCCTTTCCGCCGTTCCTTTTATCCACCACCACAAGTTTTTTAAACGACCTGTTTTTCGATTTGTAGACGCCCCTGATCCGCTCACAGGGCAGTCTATAATCGAAGTAATAATTTACCTTCTCCAACTCATAGGCTTCAATAATCTTCTCCATGGAATCATCCGTACTCCCGTCATTGACCACTACGATCTCGAAATTATTGTAATAGAGCGAAAGCAGTGTCCGAATGTTGTCAACAATCGTAGCACTTTCATTATAGGCAGGTGCAATCACTGAAAGCGTGGGTGCAATCGGGGAAGTAATAATTGAATTGTAATCCACATAACTGTTTTTCCGCAGATATTTTCTCAGCGTGACAGCAGAAAAGATCATCAGGGTCAGGTAGGTACCAAAGATGATCACTGTCAGAATAAATACTGAGTTATTTACGATCTCTCCTAATATGGTCCAAAATGTCGTCATCAATAGATCCTCCCATCCAATACATGTCTTATGATAATCTGGTAATTCCTGTATTCAGACTTCTTCTTCATCAGTTTGATCAGGCGTGAAATTCCGGGTTCATCCATATTTTCCATGGCTTTAGTAGCCAGTATTTGTAACTGCACATCTTCTTCTTTGTCCAGCACCCCGTTCAGAAATTCCAGGTAATTTTCGTCAGGAATCTGCGCAAAGGCTTTCAGCAATTCAATGCGGTTATTGTAGGATTCCCCGTCATACATTTGCTGAAGATGGGGAAGTGTCTTCTTCATACCCAATTTGCCGCATGTGCGAATGGCCTGCAGCCGCACCTCTTCGTTGTCATGCGCCAACAACATGATCACCTCATCGACCGCCTCTTGCTGACCGAACCATGCGACCATTTGCAAGCTGAATTTCACCACACTCAGGTTGTCTGAACCGAACCAATCACTGAAGTCAGGCACCTGCAGGTTATGCTGTGTCAGCAATTCATGAAGGGTGATCTGTTCCCACTTGGCAAGCGGTTTTTCAAGGAAGCCGAGAAATGTGTAGGGATTGTCTTCAGACAATCTTACAAGTGCGATCTGGGCTTCCATTCGAAGGATCTGGTTGTGGGAATTCAGACAATCGATGATCCTTTCATTTGCTGAGCGGATATCCATGAATGCAAGTTCCCTGAAGCCTTTCACATTTTCGTGCCATTTCTTGCTGTATGCCTTTTTCAAAGAATCATTCTTCAGTCCCAAATCCAGGTAGAGGTTTCTCAGGTCTTGCTTGACTTTCCCCTGCATGTTTGCACTCAGTTCTATGATCTGGTTGATGAGCATCTGCCGTCTGAATTTGCCATTTGCAATGCGAAGGATCTTAATGAAGAGCCCCTTGCGCTGCGCTTCATCAAACAGGTAATCGATAAGTAACTGCTGGTATTGCTCATTCAGTTCATGTTTCAGTTCTTCTTCCTTCTTCATCCTGGACCTGTTCAACAGGATAAACACAGTAAGTACGATCAATGTAATGATCGAATAAATAATGACGATGTAAAGCACCAGGATCAGTGTCGGGGACTTTTCGAAGGTGTCGTATATACGTGCAAGCACCCCGACGTATACATTTTCTTTTTCAGATGCATCAACTGCGCTGATTTCTATGTCAGAATGTGCTACAGTATCGGCTATACGATCAGATTGCGCAGCAGACAAACTGACACTGTTCCGTGGAAGAATGAACACCAACAGCAATACAACAACCAATATTTGAAATTTCAATTTCAATTCCCAACCAATTTATAATAGATCCCGGCCTTTACAGTTACCCGGTTTCGAAAAAGTTGCTCACGGTATTCCTCGTATGCATATCCGATACCTGCTCCTATTCTTGTACGTGCAGCAACCTGTCTCATGATCTCCACCCGGACAGAGAGTGCATTCAGCCGTTGCAGATCGGCAACAAGTGTAATTGGCTCATCCGGGGAAGTACCATAGCCGACCGTGAGTGACAGGTAATTGTATTTATTTTCAAAATACCGTCTTACAGTCAGATAAGAGGACATTGAAAAACCATACGCTTTATTAAAGAGATAATTCTTCAGGTCAAACCAGTAATTTCCCAGGTATTTATCAACGCCCAGTGCATAAAACAGGTAATGCTGGTCAAAATAAATATACCTTGCACCGGCAGAGACCGACCAGCCGGAGGGCAATGTCTGCCAGATGTGAAGTGCCGCACGATGCCTGGGCAGATAAGTGCCGGTGCCTATGCCGTATCCAAGCAGCATGTAATTTTTTTCGGTGATATCGAGGTACGCATCGGCATTTAGCTGGAATGCAGTGGTAGAAAGGAAATCCTCTGTTTCGGCGATGAAATGCCCCATATTGAAATACGGTGAAATTGTACCCGGAGCAATTGGATAATTTCCACCAAGTGTGACCATGTGCCATTGCCTGTTGTAGGGTTGCCTGAAATGATCAAACATGTACCGCGTAAAAAGTTCCGGGGCAGGCATGACATCAACCACCTGTGCGCGCAATTGCCTGGCCTGTAAATTTTCCGGAGCATTTTCAAGGAGTACGTTCAGTATTCCCAGTGCTTCCTGCTGGTTGTTCAGTTTTGAGTGGGCAAGGGCCTGTTTGTAGAGCAGATCCGGGTCTTCCGGGATGAACGTAAGGGCATCTGTTGTTGACGAAAGAAGTGCGGACCAGTCCTCACTCCAATAATGTAAACTGCTCCGGGCCCGAAGTGCATCCTCAGCATCAGGTTGTTCGTTTAAAACGGCGTTGACCAGTAGAAGCCCGGGTTCAAATTCACCCTGTTTACCATGGATCATGGACAGGTATACCCTGACATCAGTATAGTCCGGTATTTGCTTCAATAAATCATATGCGGCAGATTCTGCTTCTTCCAGCCGGCCAGAATCAGCCAGCATCCGGATATGCATGAATCTTTCTTCGGGTGTATTTTTTTCTCCTGTAGCAACCTGTGCTGTAACCTGCATGCCAGATCCAAGGGAAACAACCAGTATAGTGATTTTTAATAAATTCAACATTATTTCAAGCGGGAAGATTGAGGGATTGAATGGCAGTAATAAGTTCAGCAGGATCAAATGGTTTGGTGATGTATGCATCTGCCCCAAGTTCCTGGGCTTGCTTGCGTATATCATCAAGATTGATATTGGTAACAATGATTACAGGGAGCTCCTTACCATATTTCTTTCGTACAAACTCCACAATCTCTAATCCGCTATTATAAGGCATATTGATATCTGTGATGACCAAGCCGATGTCATTCTCCTTGATGAGTCGTATCGCTTCCTCACCGTCAGTGGCAACGAGGGTCTCATAATTCATTTTTTTTAAAGCAACCTCAAGCACGCGCTGGGTAAGCTTGTTGTCCTCACAGACAAGTATTTTGGTACGCTTTGACATTTCGTTAAAAAAGCTTATTGGTTCTCCTGTGTGATTCTGAAAATTACAATTCTTATCCACATATATGCTAGCAATCAAACTGTCCGGCAACGAATTGCATATCCAATACCACCTCCTGGTCACTGTTTTCAATTTCCAGGTGCTTATTGTACGCACCAGGAAGCCCAATGTTTCCAAGAGGTGCAAAAAATTGATAGATCAGCCTAAAAGGATGACAGGCTACATTTCCCAATCAATGTACCGCCACCAGGTCGGTTGTCTAACTTGTGCCAAAGTTAACGTTTATTTGGAGGTCCTTGAACAAAATTCTTATGTATCTTTAGAACAAAAATATTATGCACGAAAAATCATTCAGCAACCCTCCTTCCAGGCGTAATTTTTTAAAAACTGCCGGAGCAGGGGCGGCAGGCATAGCTGGTCTCTCTGCAATACCAGGCGCTTGTAATTCACCCCGCACATCCTCTCCTGGATATGCAGATTTCTTCAGGGAGGAAGATGTCATCCTGTTCCAGGGCGATTCCATTACAGATGCCCGAAGGAACCGCAAAAATCAACAAGCCAATGCAGCGGATGCCCTGGGTGGAGGATATGCGATGCTGGCCGCAGCTGAATTGCTCGGCAGACTCCCGGAAAAAGGCCTGAAAATATACAATCGCGGCATCAGCGGTAACAAAGTCTATCAGCTCGCAGAAAGGTGGCAACCGGATTGTATTGACCTGGAGCCTGATGTGCTCAGTATCCTGATTGGCGTCAATGATTACTGGCACATGCGCGATGGAAGGTATGATGGCACACCCCAGGTTTATGCAGATGATTTTCATGCACTTCTTGAGCGAACCCGAGCCGCCCTGCCGGATGTGAAATTGGTGATCTGTCAGCCCTTTATACTCACAGAAACCAGGGCTGTGGACGAATCGTGGGTGGAGCCATTCCTTGCTTACCAGGACCTTGCCGCCGGGATAGCAAATTCGTTCGATGCCACCTGGGTCCCATTCCAGGAAGCATTTAAGAATGCCTTGTCGCTGGCCCCTGCTACCTACTGGACAGGTGATGGGGTGCATCCCTCCGTGGCAGGCGCAGAATTAATGGCACGCACCTGGCTCAATGCGCTGAAATAGAAAAAAACCATTCTTATATTGTATTTTGAGCATATTCTCATTATATTTGTTGTGAGAATATTCTCATTATTATTGTGTAATGCCCAGAAAAACCAAATTAAGAAAAGTAGTTGCCCCACCGGCATTCAAGGGATACAGGCCATATGGCAATGTACATGCACGTCGTGAATCGGTACAATTGCTGTATGAAGAGTATGAGGCGATCAAGCTGGCAGATTATGACGGTTTAAAGCACATTGAGGCGAGCAGACTGATGGGTGTGTCGCGTCCCACTTTTGCAAGGATCTATGACCAGGCCAGGAAGAAAATCGCGCTGGCCCTTGCTGAAGCAAGGGAAATCAGAACCATATATGGAAATGCAGTGATGGATGACAGCTGGCACCTTTGCCTGGATTGCAACGCCCGGTTTACACTACCTGAAGTAAGCCCAGATAGCAATTGCCCTGTATGCAGATCGCAAAAAACAACATCTGTAACAAACCTGAATGAATAAATATGATACCTGTTCCAGGCTGCCGCAATAAGCAGCATTCTAAATTTTAACATAGTGAGAAAAATAAAAAGGTTAACATGAAAACGATTATTACATCCACCGGTAACAAAACAAGTGCGCAATTTGACATGCGCTTCGGCAGAGCTGCATGGTTCTGCCTCTACGATGACGCAACAAAAAAGACTTCATTTCACGAAAACAAGGCGCTGAACGATGGACACGGCGCAGGACAGGTGGCTGCTGAAATGGCATTTGAGCTGGGCGCCGATAAAATTATTTCAGGCGATTTCGGTCCTACTGCCAAAGATGTACTCGACCAGCTAAAAATACAGATGGTGATCATTGACAATGATAATCTCACCGTAGATGAAGTAATTAAAAAAATAAAATCTTCATAGATCAGAAGAATATGTTATGACAGATCATATCACAAACCATTAAAACTTTTATATCATGCCAGGACTTGACAGAACAGGCCCTTTTGGTGAAGGACCTAAAACAGGACGGGGATTGGGAAGATGTAATCCCGATAACAAAGACAAAGATTTTACGGAAGCTGATGAGGTTGGACTGGGCAGAGCCCACAGGTTTCGCGGGGGTACGGGACCAGGAGGCAGGCGAAGATTCGGACGTGGACAAGGTCGTGGCCTGGGGCGTGGAAAAGGTCGTGGCCTGGGACGTGGCCTGGGACGTGGCCTGGGACGTGGCCTGGGACGTGGACAAGGACCTGGTCGCTGACAGGATCGCTGAAAAGGACCTGATCGCTGAAAAGGACCTGATCACGGAAACGGACCTGATCACGGAAACGGACCCGGTCACGGAGAAGAATCCGTTTACGAACAAGGAGCTGGTCACGATGAAGGATCCGGTTCCGGACGATAATCATGCTGAATTTTACAAGTAAAACAACTAGAAAAAGATGAATAAAACCATTGCCATTCCGGTCAATGACCAGGGAATATTGGACGCACATTTCGGACACTGCAAGTATTTTATGCACATTCACACCAGGGACAATAAAATCATTTCTGTAGAAAAACTGACACCACCTCCACATGAACCGGGGGTGCTTCCACGCTGGCTCGCCGAACAGGGAACCACCGATGTCATCGCAGGTGGAATGGGTCAGCGGGCCATACAGATCTTTAACCAACATGGAGTAAATGTATTCGTAGGGGCTCCGCAAGGTACCGCGGAAGAATTGGCAGAAGGGTTGATGAATGAAACGATCACTTTTGCTGCCAATTATTGCGACCATTAACATAGCGCAGGTCCAACACTTCAGGACCAGGCAAATACGCACGGGGTTCAAGCAGAGGGACAACCTAACCCACCAGTCGGGAATAAAATGAAAGACCGTACTATTTCAATCGCAGTGGCTTCAGGAAAGGGAGGTACAGGGAAAACCTTCGTCGCCACGACGCTTTTTGCCGTTCTGACAGAGCGGTTCAGTCATCGAGTGGAACTCGTGGATTGTGATGTGGAAGAGCCAAATGACCTGTTGTTCTTTCCCGCGATGCAGAAATCTGCATCAGCCGGGGCATACAAACGCGTTCCCGTAATTGATCCATCGGCGTGTACGTATTGCAGGAAATGTGTTGAATACTGTGCATTTAATGCCATTGTCGTCATTCCTTCTGCAGAATTTGCACAAGTAAACAAAGAACTCTGTCACGCTTGCGGTGCCTGCCAGGTAGCCTGTCGTGACAATGCAATAACAGAAACTGACGAATGGATCGGGAATATCAATACATTCAGTGAAAACCCACCTTCCCGGTTGACAGAAGGCAGGTTAAGGATCGGATCCTCCATGCAGACGATGCTTATCAATAAACTTAAAAAACACCTTGCTGAAGGAATGCAATTCCGGGTTTATGACGCACCCCCAGGGACCAGCTGTCCGGTGGTGGAGACCATTTCAGATGCAAATTATGTAGTACTTGTAGCGGAGCCTACCCCTTTTGGCCTGCATGACCTCAAATTGATGATCAACTTGCTGAATGAGACGAATAAACCCCATGGGGTCATCATTAATAAAGCGGGCAC
>CAZOXI010000006.1:0-24519 GCA_964583445.1 uncultured Bacteroidaceae bacterium
GGTGTAGTCTCTTCGTAAACATCAGGCGCCAGTTGCCTGGCATGGAACTTACGTATGTTCCTGTTGGCCTCCTTTATCGCCGCTTTCAGCTTATCTGAAACCTCCCGTTTAGCTGCGGCAATGTCGGATGTGCCCACCTCAATCTGATCCAGTGAGATGCCATCGAATTGGGATGTGTACTTTTTTACCGCATCGTCACCACCGGCCCTGACACTATCAAGAATTTCCCTTACTGAATCATCCAGGTTGGAGGTGTTGATCACAGGCCTGCGGAGGATTTCCTCCCATGTGGATTGTTCCGGATTATTGTATGTATTCATTTTTTGAGGGGTATAGTTAAACGATCATTTTCTCAATCGGGATCACGAGTATCCCCTGCGCACCAAGTTTTTGTAATTCTCCAATGATCTGCCAGAACTGGCTCTCGCTCAACACCGAATGAACTGAACTCCAACCGGATTCAGCCAGGGGCATCACTGTTGGTGATTTCATCCCCGGGATCAGGTCGATGATCTCATCAAGCTTGTCATTCGGAGCATTCAACAGGATATATTTATTGTTTGTGGCCGCCTGCACGCTTCTGATACGGAACAAAAGATCATTGAGGATCTCTTTCTTCGATTGCGAAAGATCATCGCGTCCAATAATCACGGCCTCTGATTTCATGACCACCTCCACTTCCTTCAGCCCGTTGCTGATCAGTGTGCTTCCGGTGCTCACAATGTCAAAGATGCCTTCAGCAAGCCCGATCCCTGGTGCGATCTCCACAGATCCGGAAATCTCATGGATCTCAGCAGCCACTCCTTTTTCATCCAGGAACCGCTGCAGGATCACGGGATAACTGGTAGCAATCTTCTTGCCTTCAAAATATTCCGGTCCTGTGTACGTTTCTTGCCGGGGGATGGCCAGGGCCATGCGGCAACGGGAAAAACCCAATCGCTCCACGATGCTGATCTCTGATCCTTTTTCGGCGAAAACATTTTCACCCACAATACCGATATCGGCCACCTTGTCTTTTACATATTGCGGGATGTCATCATCCCTTAAATAGAGGATCTCGATGGGAAAACTGCCAGATACTGATATCAGTCTCCGCTCCCCGTTGGTCATTGATATCCCTGCTTCCCGCAATATGGATACCGATTTTTCAGACAGCCTGCCTGATTTCTGAATAGCTATTTTAAGTTTTTCCATAGTTATTAAAATAAAAAAGGCTTGCAGAATCTGCAAACCTCCTAATGATGTTTTCCTGTTTACAAAATTCTACCGCATCAACTTATGGGGTGATGATGATGTACTGAATGTGTGTTATGTACGTTGTAGAATTTCATTGTTTCTTTTCGCAGTGCAATAATAGCTAATAATTTTCAAATATCAAGCAGTTTGCAATATTAATTTAATATTAAATTGCGCAACTTTCTTTTAATCTCAATATAGTAACGCAAGCCTGAAAAGGTTAACATTTTGTACCGATGGCTGTTTAGCCGGGGTTCCCGGAGTGAATCCGAATTTGTACTAGATATCCTTGATCAGGATATTCGAGGGACTTTCCCGCATGGCATCCAACATATGTTCGTGGATCTTGGTAATCTTTTGTAGTTTTGCTGATTCTGTAACAATCAAATGGTCATTCCCTAGTTTTTCAAGCCGGGTATAGAGTTCTTCCACAGTGATCTTGTTGATATCGATGGCCGGTTGATATGTACGTTGCTTGGAACTTTCCGTTGCCAGTTCCGAGAGGATACTGCAATCAACCATATCAAAAAGCAGTTGGTTCATAAGCCGCAGCGGAATACCCAGTTCATGGCTCAGTTCTTCGTTGCTTTTTGGCCGTTCACCCTCTTCGAACGTTTTAATGATGTGATGGGCGATGACAAGAGAAAGGACACGCTTATTGTCATGATTGAGTTCCAGCGCCTCATTCTCAAATTCGTAGTTTTCTATATTCTGGTAGGCGAAACTTATTTCTGCACCCATCAGGACAATCAGCCAGGTGATCTGTAACCACAGCAGGAACAACGGAATGGCCGCAAAACTTCCGTACAGTGTATTGAACCTGGTCACGCCTATCTGAAATTCGAAGAATCCCCACTGCACCAGCATCGAGAGCGTACCTGCCACTACGCCTGCAATCAGCGCATACTTAAATTTTACTTTGGTGTTGGGCATGACGATATAGATAATCGTGAAGAGGAGCCAAATGGAAGCATAGGGAACCAGTTTGAGCATTGGTTGAATGATCTCAAAATTATTGGCTGCCTGGTTGATCTTCACCGTGATACTTCCTGAAAGCGCAATGGCAAAAGGACTGATGATCATCATCGCCAGGTAATCGGAAAATTTCCGGATCGGGCTCCGCGGCTTTTTCACCTGCCAGATATCATTGAAAGACAATTCGATATTATTTAGCACCTGGATCACGGACCAGAAAAGAATAATAAACCCGATCCCGGCCACCAGGCCTCCCTTTGTATTGTCAAGCAGGTCTTCCACTAGTTGCTTGATCATACTGATCACCTGGTCCTGGTCCTGGAAACTTTTATCTATGAAATCATCCATGCGATCCTCAAACCCAAATCCACTCGCGATACCAAATGCCATGGCAAAGATCGGGACGATTGAGAGCATGGTAAAATAGGTAAGCGAAGAAGCACGCAGTGCTGCCCTGTCCTCAAAAAAACCCTTGAATGCATACACATAAATCCGGATCTGCCGGATAACAAACTGCCTGCGGCTGGATTTCGACTTGAGATCGACTTTGATGACCTCGTTCTGGAAAAAGTCCTTTATTTTTCTGATCATGGCAAAGCATTGAGAATCTAAAACAAATATAGTATATATAGTTGAGAATTCTGAAGGTAGTATGCAGGGTTGGTGAAAAAGCCAATATTTCCGCCAACCATGCCTCCCCGGTTTCTCGCGACACGAGTGTATATCGCTGGCCTCTTTCCATAATGAGCAACAATGGTTATGGCTGGGCCAACCTCTTTCAGGGAGATTGATTCCTGCTGCGAAGATGGTTTTAATAATGGTTTTCACCCCTACTTCGCGCAGACGAAAAATGGTTCCTAAGCACCTTGTCCGGGTGCCATTTCCACGTGGGCAAAAGGGATGTCGTGCAGTGACCCGAAAAGTAATTTTTTCGAACGCTTGCCAGGATCCTTCCCCAATTCTGAGACCCGCTCCGAATTGTAAAATTCATGACTATCTTTGTCGTAAAATCAGGCAGTAAACAGCACGTAATTAATCAGTTTTAAGATATTGATTGATAACCATAAAATGTATTAAGTTGTGGAGCAACAGCCGGAACAAATTGTAGCTCACGCGTCCGACGTAGGACGAGGAAAAACGCAACCTGACAAACACAAAATTTGTAACCTATTGTAAATTATTACTATAACTAAAACATATACTTGTGGAAATAAAGATCCTGGGACTTATCGAGGGGGCACAGGAGGCCACCGGTCTGACTGTGATTATTGATGTATTCAGAGCCTTTTCTCTGGAATGTTATGCTTTTGCTGCAGGAGTTGAGAAAATTATTCCGGTAGCAGATATCGAAGCAGCCTATCGATTGAAAAAGGTGTATCCTGAGTCCCTGCTGGTGGGTGAACGCCAGGAGCAGAAGCCTGATGGTTTTGATTTTGGCAATTCTCCATCCCAACTGATCGTAAATGATCTGACCGGAAAGACCATCATCCATACCACGAGCTCCGGAACGCAGGGTCTTGCAAATGCACGCAATGCCGAGGAGGTAATCACCGGAAGTTTTGTGAACGCCGGTGCTATTCTTCAGTACATTCGTGAAAGAAACCCGGGTACTGTTTCACTGGTGGCCATGGGCTATGCCTGTTTGTATCCCGTGGAAGAAGATGACGGCTGTGCAACCTATATAGCGAATGAGCTCAATGGCCTGCCAAACGATTTTCCGGCGATGGTGGCAGAGATCAGGGAAACAAGTGGTGCCAGGTTTTTCCTCCCCGAAAAACAGCATTTTGCCCCTGAGGAAGATTTTCATCTTTGCATGAACATCAACAGGTTCAACTTTGTTCTCAGGAAGGAAACCGAAAACGGACACATGGTTATCCGGAAAGTGGAACTGAAGGATTTTGGAAAAAAATAATCCGTTTGCGCTCTGCCACCTGTCCGGAAAAGTGCGGACCAGAAGGCCCGGGAGAACACTCGCAAGAGCGCAGGTCGGAACTGCAAGAAAGAAAAACTGATTGTACGGAATAATTAATGCAAAGAAAATGGCTTCAGTAAAAGAAAGATTTGATAAGTGGAAAGCAAGAAAATGGCACCAGAAAGCCGGTGATATCTTTTTCTGGGTATTGCTCATCATGCTGGTGATCCCGGGACCGAGGAAAGTAATCGCCACCAACCTCAACAAAGTGATGCTGCACCTCAGGAGACCTTCCATCTCCAGTGATGCAGGCACGTACCAGCTTACAGCAAGTGAGTACAACTGGAACATCACCAATGATGCAGGTATCCCTATAGCACCGGAAGATCTACAGGGAGAAGTGATCTTCCTCAACTTCTGGGGAACCTACTGTCCGCCCTGCATCGCTGAAATGCCCGAAATACAGGGAATCTACAACGACTACAAAGACAAAGTGAAATTTATCCTGGTCTCGGCAGAATCCCCTGTGAAAGTGCAGAATTTCCTTGACTCCTGGGGGTATGAGCTCCCCTCCTATTATGGCGGAAAAGGCATGCCGGATGCGCTGTCGGTGCGCTCCATTCCCACCACATTCATCATCTCCCGCGACGGAAAAATCGTCAGCAAGAAGGTGGGTGCTGCTGACTGGGACAGCAAAGCCACCCGAAGGGTGTTTGATACGCTCCTGGAAGAGGGGTAATCCAAGTACCGCACCTCCATACACAGGAAAATGCATACCGGCAGATGGTTGCAACTGCTGCGTCAGGAACAAAACGCGTGAGCAGGCGCATGCGCGTTTGAGGGTATATTTGTGGATAATGGAGCAGGTGTGGGTGCAGGTATGAGTTTGGGTACATGTGCAGTTGTGGATGCGGGAGCCGATGCAAGCCATAAGAAGGCTTCCTTAACAGCTGCCTCAGGTCGTAGTTTTCCGGTAATTCATGATCGCCAATGTCAGAATCACCACTCCATATACCAGCAAGCTGTAAAATTCACGGGCCACATCTGCGAATCCGGATCCTTTCAGCAGGATCATCCGGATGGCTTTCATGAAATAAGCCAATGGATTGAGGAGATTGATTTTCTGTGCCCACCCGGGCATGCTCTCGGCTGGTGTAAACACACCGCTCATCAAAATAAAGGTAATCATAAAGAAAAAGGCCACAAACATCATCTGCTGCTGGGTACTCGAGATCGTAGAGAGAAACAATCCAATCCCCAGCGCCACGATCAGGAAAACGTTAGCCATTCCAAAGAGCAGCACCAGGCTGCCACGTATGGGAAGGTCAAACAGGAGTCTGCCGATCGTCAGTCCGAAAGAGAGCTCAAAAAGTGCCAGGAGCAAAAAGGGCAACAGCTTTGCAACAAGGAACTGGTATTTTCTTACCGGGGTAACGTTCATCTGTTCAGCGGTTCCAAGTTCTTTTTCGCGGACCAGGTTCAGCGCTGTCAGGAACATGCCGATGAGGGTCACCAGGATCACGAGGATCCCGGAGAGCATGTAAATTTTATAGTCCAGCAAGGGATTGAACCAGTAGGCGGTTGAGATATCGAACTCCATCAACCGTCCCTGTTCCTGCATTCCAAACCATTCACTCCTGATCTCCGCGTTGAAAGCAGAAATGATCTGTGTGCTGTATGCATTGATCAGTCCTGCCTCTGTGGCATTGATGGCATTGATGATCAGCTGGAGGCTGGTGGATCGCTCATTGATGAGCCGCTCCTCGAAGTCACTTCCAAACCGAATCATCACATCTGCGTCATCGCTGATGATCATCTTTTCGGCTTCTTTCACATTGTAGACCTGTCCCCTGACTGTAAAAAATGGAGACCCCTCGAAATGAGAGACCAGGCGCGCGGAGGTTTCCGAGTTACTGTGGTCCACCACCACCATATCAATATTTTTCATCTCCAGGCTGGCAGCATATACCAGGATCACCATCTGGACAATAGGGATCAAAAATATTACCAGCAGCATGATCCTGTTCCGGAAGATCTGCCTGAATTCCTTTCCCAATAATGTAATCAATACATACATAACCTATTCGAGCCTGGTTTTAAATCGTTTCACTGCCATGAGAATTAAGAACAGGGTCATGCCCAGCAGGATCAGGGTCTCCTTCCATACAAACATCATCCCGGTCCCTTTCAGCATGATGTTTTTACTGATCACGATGAACCACCTTGCCGGCATGATCGCAGAGACCCACTGTAAAATTTCCGGCATATTCTCAATGGGGAAAATAAATCCCGAAAGCATGATCGTAGGCAGCATCAGCCCGATCATGGAGATAATCATTGCCGTTTGCTGCGTTTTTGCAACAGTGGAGATGAATACTCCAAGCGAGAGCGCAAGGGTAATGTAGAGTAAACATTCCACCAGTAGTAATACAATACTTCCCGTAACTGGTACGCGAAAGATCAGGACCCCCAGAACAATGATTGTAATGGCATTTACAAACGAGAGAATCACATAGGGTGTTACCTTTCCCAGAATGATCTCCCTGGGTTTCAGTGGAGAGGCAAGCAGTGGTTCCATGGTACCAAACTCTTTCTCCCTGGCAATCGTCACCGAGGTCATCAATGTGGAGATCAGCATAAGGATCAGCGCCATCAGTCCGGGTACAAACATGTACACCCCGCGTAATTCCGGATTATACATCATCCGCGAACGGACATCTATTTGCCAGGGCAACTGTACATTGCCACCCCGGCTTTTGAAATAAGAGGTGCTGATCGCCTGTGCATAATTGACCGAAAGCACAGCTGAATTTGCATCCGCCGCATCCACCACCAAACGCATGGAGGCTTTCCCTTCGTTCACAATCTTTTTCTCAAATTCTGGGGCAAACACGAGCACGAGCCTGGCTTCCTGGCTCCTGAACACCTCCCCGATCTGCTTTTCTGATTGAAGGTCAGCGGCGTGTACAAAGTATCCCGAGGCAAATACCTTATCAGTGATCTCCCTGGAAATGGGATCGCCAGATTGATCCAGGACTGCCAGTTTAACATTTCTCAGGTCATTGCTCACCACGTATCCAAAGACAATGATCATTACCACCGGAAGTCCAAAAAGGAACACGAGGGTACGCGTATCCCTGAAAATATGCCTGAACTCCTTAATTATTAATCCCCTGAAACGTTTCATATTTCTGGTTCATTGTTACTTGCTGCCTGTTAGTATTCCGTAGAGTTGTTCCAGGCTGGTCTGCGTGAAATCACTGATATTCAATTCGGTACCTTCAAGCTCTGCTTCCTCCAGTGTGGTGATTAGTCCCACCACTTTCATCCCGGCGTTGCGTGCCGAACGGATCCCCGCGATGGCATCTTCAAAAACGAGGCAGTTGGCGGGTTCCCTGCCGACCAACCTGGCCGCCTTGAGATAGATCTCAGGTGACGGTTTTCCATTCTCCACCCCCGAGGCATCTACAATGGGATCGAAATAGTGCCTGATCCCCAGGCGTCCCAATACGAAATCGACATTTTCAGTGGGTGCTGAAGTAGCCATGGCCACGCTGAACCCCGATGTTTTCATTGCTTTCAGCAATGCTTCGAAGCCTTCCACAGGCTGCAGGTCAGGTGCGATCAATTCACGGTAAATCGCCTCTTTTTCTTCGCCCAGCTCACGGATCTCGTCCGGGGTGGGTTTCCTGCCCATGATCTTTTCCAATATCTCCCGGTTGGTATTCCCGAACCAGTAGCGTGAATCCCCGCGCTGGTATGTGAATCCCTTTCTGCGGCAAAATTCTTCCCAGGCGCCGTAATGATATACCGCATTATCAACGATCACCCCGTCCATATCAAAAATAAAAGCATAGGTTTTTGTGTCCATCATTGTGTTCCGTTTTTCGCTTTCCTTGCAAGTTGCAGGAAAACGTCGTTCATGTTTTTTGCATTGTACCTGTTCCTCAATTCCTTTGGCGATGCCAGGGCCTCAATACGTCCGTCCACCAGGATCGTGACACGGTCACAGTATTCTGCTTCGTCCATGTAATGGGTGGTGACAAACACCGTGATCCCTTCCCTGGTGGCTTCGTGGATCAGCTCCCAGAACTGGCGCCTGGTGATGGGATCCACGCCGCCGGTGGGTTCGTCCAGGAAGACCACCACCGGTTTGTGGAAGACCGCCACGGAGAAGGCCAGTTTCTGTTTCCATCCCAGCGGGATCATGCTGATGCGCCGGTTCCGGATTTCCTCCATCCCCAACCGCTGCAGCAGCTCGGCCTCCCGTTTCCGGATCTCCTGTCTGCCCAACCCGTATATCCCGGCATACAACCTGATGTTTTCCGAGACAGTGAGGTCCTCGTACAGGGAGAATTTTTGCGACATATAGCCGATGTTCCGTTTGATCTTCTCGCGTTCCCTGTAGGCGTCAAACCCTGCAACCATGATCTCCCCGGAAGTGGGATACGAGAGTCCGCACAGGATCCTGATGGCTGTTGTCTTCCCGGCACCATTGGCTCCCAAAAACCCGAAGATCTCTCCTTCCTTCACCTCGAAAGAGAGGTGATCATTGGCCACGAAGGAGCCGAATTTCTTCACCAGGTCATGGACCGATATGATCGTTTTCCCTGTCATTTTTGTTGTCTGCCTGTCCTGTAGGTATAAATGTTCTTTTTATCTGTTGTACTACCTGATCTGCTACCTGCTGATCTGTCTGTCCGATATATGCTCTTCTGCCAGTTCCTGCATCTCTGTCTGTAACTGTTCCGCTGCCAGTTCCTGCCTCTCTGCGTTTATCTTTTCTTATCCCCTCTATTCTAAGTGGTCTTCTGCCTGTTCTTCTGCCAGTTCCTGCATCTCTGTCTGTAACTGTTCCGCTGTCAGTTCCTGCCTCTCTGCGTTTATCTTTTCTTATCCCCTAAATTCTGTGCGGTCTTCTGCCTGTTCTTCTGCCATCAGTTGCATAAAATAGTCTTCCACGCCCGGTACGGTTTCATTCCATTCCAGTCCGGGAACATCCCACTGCCGGATTTCCTGTCCGAGCTGTTCCATATTGGATCCCCGACCGGCCAACACGTGGATCTCGTCTCCGAAAAGCCATGCACTGCTATGTGCGACCCTATCCCTGATCCGGTCCAGGTAGGGGTAGATGGGTCCGGAGGAGCTGAAAGTGAACATCCGTGTACCCTCCCGGAGCGTTAATTTTACCGGGTCGCTCACTGCCAGCAGCTTTCCATTCTGCAACAGTCCCACCCGGTCGCACATGGCAGCCTCATCCATGTAGGGAGTGGAAACGAGGATGGTGATTCCCTCCTGTTGTATCTTTTTCAGCAGGTCCCAGAACTCTTTTCTTGAAACGGCATCCACACCGGTGGTGGGTTCGTCCAGCACCAGCACCCTGGGACGGTGGATCAGTGCGCAGGAAAGTGCAAGCTTTTGTTTCATCCCTCCTGAAAGTCTTCCTGCCAGCCGGTCAGCAAAAGGTTCGATCTGTGCATAGACATCTTTGATAAGATCGTAATTCTTCTCAATGGTGGTCCCGAAAACGGTGGCATAGAACTGTAAATTCTCTTTCACCGAGAGGTCCTGGTACAGGGAAAAACGGCCGGCCATGTACCCAAGGATCTGACGGATCTTCCTGTATTCTTTCTGTACATCCAGTCCATCCACACGCGCTTCTCCTTTATCTGCGAGCAGCAAGGTAACCAGGATCCTGAACAGGGTGGATTTTCCTGCGCCATCCGGACCGATCAGTCCGAATAGTTCACCTTCTGAAGTGCTGAAGCTGATATCATCAAGTGCCAGTACCTCACCGAATGATTTTGAGATGTGTTCCATGTGAAATGACATACCGACCTCCCAGGTTTAAAATTTCACCTCTCCGGGCATCCCGATCTTCAGTCGCCCGTCGTTCTTCACCTCCACCTTCATGGCATACACCAGGTTGACCCGTTCCTCGCGTGTCTGGATGATCCTGGGTGTAAACTCCGCTTCTGATGCGATCCAGGTCACCGTCCCCGGGACCGCTTCGATCCCCCCGCTGCCATCAAACCGCACCGTCACCTCCTGTCCTGTTTTGGCCTCTGAGAGCTGACTTCCGCTGATGTATGCGCGCAGAATAAGCCGGTCCAGCGGGGCGATCTTGTAAAGGATCTGTCCCGGTGCCACGACCTCGCCCTGCTGCTTGTATTTCTGCAGCACCACCCCGGCGGAGGGATTGGTGACAATGGACCTGCGGATCTGCTCATCCAGCTGATCTGCCTGTACCTGCAGGGAGACCCGCTCTGCAGAGATCGTCGCCTTCTGTGTTTCCTGTGCTTTGATCTGTGCACGGACGAGCGCAATGTTGCCTTCCAGGTCGTCCTGCTGCTTTTCCGTGGCTGCACCGTCTTCTCTCAGCTTTTCAACACGTGTCAGTTCCCTTTGCAGGTTCTCCAGCTGAACCTCCTGCGAACGGATCTGTGCATTCAGGGTCTGCAGGCGGGTGTTCAGCACCAGTGCAGAGGTACGCAACTGTTCCCGCTGCAGGTGGATCTGTATGGTATCAATCACACCCACCGCTTCCTGTTCTTTCAGCTGTTGTCCCTCTTCCACGGTAAATGATACCAGCTGGCCCCGGGCCTGGGCTGCGACCATCACGGGGATGCTTTCAAAATTGCCATATGCATCCGACATATTTTTGTCATTGCTGCAGGCAGACACCATCAGTGTCACAGCTGCAAGGTAGTTCCACATTCTTTTCATGCGTAGTCAGTTTATAACGTTCCTTTTAATAAATGGTAATTTGCCATGGACTGCAGCAACCTGATATGGTGTCCTGTGCGTGCAATCCTGGTAAGCTGCTCCTCGTTCAGTACCTGCAGGTATTCCGTGGTTGAGATCACGCCATTGTCAACTTTCGATACAGCTGCAGCTGTAATCTCCATGCGCATTTGCAGCATTTTGTCGTCCAGTGCCATGGCGTCCCGGTAGTGTTCCATCCGTGCAAGCTCATTTTCAA
Source organism: uncultured Bacteroidaceae bacterium (assembly GCA_964583445.1). Taxonomy (GTDB): domain Bacteria; phylum Bacteroidota; class Bacteroidia; order Bacteroidales; genus M55B112. The sequence goes on from CAZOXI010000006.1 coordinate 11,106, forward strand.
TTCCGGCGCGTACCTGTATGCTGAATGTTTCCTGCGCGTGTTCCAGGACCTGCTGTTGTTTTTCCAGGATCTGCCGCTCCCTGTTGACCACGTTCCAGTCCCAAATGTTCCATTGCACCCGTGCTCCTGCCATGTAGTAGGTGTCTACCTGGTCGTTCAGCATGTTGTAACCCGGCATGCCCACTCCAGCCTGTCCGAATGCAACCAGGCGGGGTCTCCGTTTCACCTGTTGCAGCTCCTTGCCGGCATCGAGGAGTTCGGCGCTGCGCCGGAAATAGGATAGCTCAGGACGTTGCAGGGTGTCGGATCCTGTCATTTCCAGCACCGGTTTTTCAAGTAAGGCCGTTTCGTTAAGTTCCTGTCCCATATATACAGAAAGTGCATGCAGGGCTCCTTTCCGGCGGGCATCCAGCTCAGAGATGGATTGCAGTGTTTTGAGCATTTCCACCTGGATCACCTTCAGGTCCGCCTCTTCGGCAACCCCATTTTCCACCGCCGATTGCAATACCTTCTCGCGCGCAGTGAGGTTATCCAGTGCGACGACCAGGTTTTTCCTGTTGGCCTGCAGCATCAGCGTGGAGAAATAGATCCCGGTCACCTGTTGCTTGAGCGCATGGAGGTCCACCTGCACCTGCTGAAGGGCTACTGCCGTTGATGCCGTTTCATATGCGCGACTGGACCTGGAGTGCCCTCCATCGTAGAGGACCTGGCTGAGATCGAGGTTCAGTCCGAACTGCTCGTTGGGCATTTCCGGAAAATCGAACGAAAAACCCGGCTGATCCACCTGGAAGGAGATCACATCCGACTGATAGGTCGCTTTGCCATTCAGTTCAAGGCCCGGGTACCAGGTGCGCTTTGCATTTTCCAGTTTCAGTTTCCCCTGTGCATCAATCAGTTCCCTGTCGAGCAGCCTGGGTGCATGTCCGGCAGCGGCTTCCAGGCAAGCACGGAATTGCAGGGTATCCTGTGACTGGAGCGGGACCACGCAAAAAGCTATTAAAACAAGCAGGTATCTCTTCATCTCTGGTAATTCTTTTTATGATACATCATCTGATTATATAGCATTCCGGTACATGCCCTCCGGCTTTTGCGCCGCTGAAACCATGGTTCTGATAATGAGAGATTCATGTTTCTGAATTTTTTAGCATGGATTCAATCATCTGCGGGATAAGCTTTTTCCGCTGTTTCATCGCTTCGATGAAAGCCTCTTCATTGCCCTGGTACATGATCGATACAAGCATGGGCTTGGCGGCAAAAGGAAAAATGCACATAGCCAGCAGGTTCATGATCACCTGCCTTGGGTCGACCGACAGCTGGCTGAGACGTTCATCATCTCTCATTTTCTGCATGGCCTCGATGGGGTGAATACCCAGTTCACCCATCATCTGCGGCACACGATCAGGATTCGATGTCAGTTCCGCCAGTACGAACACTGGTATCTGCGGATGCCCGATCATCGTATCAATGATGATCTCTGCCATCAGTGGAAACTATTCAGTGAGGGAGTCCGTGCTCTGCATCAGTTCTGCGAGCTGTGGAATGAATCTTGACAACGCATTCCGGAAAACCGCCTCGAATAGCTTGTCCTTCGACCGGTAATAGTAGTTCAGCGAAGTCCTGGTGATTCCTGCCTCATCGGCAATTTCCTGCATGGAAGCACCATCTTTGCCCTTGGTGAAGAAGACCTTTTCTGCAGCATCAAGGATCTTTAATTCGGCCTGGTTACTTAATTGCATGTCGACAAATTAGTTAAACAATTAAGTTTGACTTTTATGTCAAACGATTTCGTAAAAGTATTTTAATTTATCCTTCATGTCAAGTTTTTTTTGATTTTTATTATGACTATTTTTGAGGCTTTCTATGGATATCCTCAAAAACAGGGAGCTATGAAAGCGCATAAAACGGCACAACCGGAGTTCAGGAAATCAAACCTTTCCGTGGGAAAAACACCAGGTAAACCGGGCTTGGGATCCCTGGGGCGTCCGCAAACAAAACAATTGACTATGAAGGTGTTGATATCTATGGTCATCATATCATTTGTGTTCTCTGGGTGCCAGCCCAAATTCAATCACCAGGTCACCACAAATGAGCTCAGGGACATGGTATATTTTCTTGCAAGTGACAGTTTGAAGGGAAGGAAACCGGGCACACCGGAGGATTCTGTTTTGACCGCCTATATCGTAGAACATCTGGATATTTCCGGCATGGTCCCGGTGAATGAAACCGGTCTGCAGGAGGTAAAAGTGGAAAATGGATTCACTGTAACGGATCAAAACAGGGTGCTGATCGGCAGCGGTCCCGAAACAATCATCAGGCGGAATGACCTGTTCATACCAGGATTCAGTGCAACTGACACGATCAGCGGAGAACTCATTCTTTCCACGCATGTGCCGGAATCAGCCGCATCGCTCCTGGAAGGGAACATTCTCACCATGCCCTTCCCTTCTGATCTGCCCGGGAACCCGCATGATGCTTATGGTTTTCTCCGGTCACAGTGTCTTTCAGCTGCGGACAACGGTGCTGTTGCAGTCGTATATTTTGCAACCGGACCGCTTCCTTCTTTGGAAAGCGAAAAACGACTGCCGCTGCCGATCCCGGTGGTGGTGGTCACAGGTGGCTCAGCCTCGAAGATGTTGCAATCTGAAAGTGGCGGAGGAATTTTCGATATGATCCGCTCATTCGACAACGCTACCGTTTCCACCGGGCTGCAGGCCACGATCATGACCGAAGTGCTCCCCGGGGAGATGATAACCCACAATACCCTTGCAACACTGAAAGGTGGGAACAGGGAACTTTCAGACCAGTACATCATTATTGGCGCGCACCACGACCATCTTGGCACAGGCGGAAGGGGTTCCTCATCACGACAGCAGGATACCACGGGTGTGCATTACGGAGCAGATGACAATGCATCAGGCGTCGCAGGTGTGATTGAGCTTTCCCAGCACCTGCTGAGCAGGTCCCCCCAACGAAGTTTCCTGTTTACCACGTTCGCTGCAGAAGAGATGGGGCTCCAGGGATCACGTACACTTGCTGCCGATCCAATTGTTGAACTGGACAGGGTACAGGCAATGATCAACCTGGATATGATTGGAAGGCTGAATCCCGAACGCCAGCTGCAGATCGGCGGGATCGGTACCTCCCCGGTTTTTCGCAGTTTGCTCGATTCACTGAATGAACAATACAATTTTAAAATGGCCTATTCAGAAGCTGGTTACGGACCCTCAGATCACTCCTCATTCTATGCAGAGGATGTGCCCGTTCTGTTTTTTTCAACAGGGGCACACACCGATTACCATACCCCTGCAGACATCCCTGAAAAGCTCAATTATGAAGGGATGAAAGAAGTATTATCCTTCGTCTCCGACCTGGCTTTTATACTTTCAGAAATGCCGGAACAAATAGAATTCACGCTGGCGGGGCCAAAGGAATCATCCGGGTCACGTGGCAGACAGGGCATGGTCACATTCGGACTCATGCCGGACGTCATGTACGATGGAAGCGACGGCATGCCGGTCTCATTTGTAACAGAAGGCAAACCGGCAGCGATCGGCGGAATGAAGGGTGGTGATATTATCATTGCTGTTGACGGTAAACATGTTGGCAATGTACATGATTACATGGAAAGATTATCAGAATTAGAGGAAGGACAGTCGGTAATCGTGACGGTGAAACGTGATGGTACCTCCATTGACCTATTATTAAAACTATGACGAAAATAAAGCTCCTGTTGAAAAAAACACTTTTCTGGTTGATTGCATTTGTAATTACCATAGCTGCATCAGTTTACCAGCGTATGACAGGACCCACCTACCCTATCGATATTGAGGTGGAAAGCAGCGGACAAACCTATGATTTTGAACTTCCCCGCTCACATGGTGGAGTAACAGATTGCCCGGTGGAACTCGAGCTGCCCGAGTCTTTCAGTGGAGCGCTCATTTTCAGACGATTTCCTACACAAGAATCCTGGGATACAATAAATTTACACAGGGTAAATGAACACCTTATCGCTTTTCTACCCCACCAACCCCCGGCCGGGAAACTGGAATACCACGTGCTACTTCAGGAAAATGGCCGGGAGATCGACCTCGGCCTGGAGGAAAATATCGTGGTAAGATTCAAAGGAGACGTTCCCGCCTGGGCCCTGATGCCGCATGTGTTTTTTATGTTCCTCGCCATGCTGTGGTCGAATGCTACGGGAATCCAGGCAGCGGCGAATATTGATTCCTACAAACGTAATGCACTGATTACAGTGATCCTGTTTGTCATCGGCGGACTGATTCTGGGTCCGATCGTTCAAAAATATGCTTTTGGTGCTTATTGGACGGGATGGCCCTTCGGAGAAGACCTCACAGACAACAAGGTACTGGTTTCGGTACTCATCTGGATCGCAGCATTGCTCTTAAATCGCAAAAAGGAGCGCAGGTGGATGGTGATTGTTGCTGCATTGTTCCTGTTCGCAATATATATGATCCCACACAGTATGCGGGGATCTGAATTGGATTATGAATCCGGGGAAGTGATTACAGGCATGCTGTTACTTGTCCTGAGCCAGGCAAGTAAAGTATTACCGGGAAAGCGCAAAGCATTCATTTTTTCAAAGATCAGACGAACCGATTGAATGCAGATTGTACAGCTGGTGCCTGTGATAATTTCACTTGCACAAGCAACCCTGATTCACTATCTTCGAACTTGTTTTTGAAATTATATTTATGAAAAAATACCAGTGCACCATTTGTGGGTATGTTTATGATCCGGTGGAAGGAGATCCTGATTCTGGGATCGCCCCGGGAACAGCTTTCGAGGATATTCCAGACGACTGGTCCTGCCCGGTATGCGGGGTTACAAAATCTGAATTCGAGCCCGTAGAATAATCATTCTAACACGTATATTGAAGCAGTACCCGCACGCCTTCTCATCCTGGTAAGCTGAGATCCTGACGCCAGCTTATTCATCCTGGTAAGCCGAAGTGTCAGCGGCAAGCTTTGGTATGCTGGTAAGCTGAGATCCTGCCGCCATCTTATTCATCCTGGCAAGCCGAAGTGTCAGCGGCAAGCTTTGTTATGCTGGTAAGCTGAGATCCTGCCGCAAGTTAATTCATGCTGGTATACTGAATTACAAGTAGCAAGCTTTGTTATGCTGTCATGTTAAAGTACTGCCGGCAGGCTTTACCGTGCTGGCAAAACAGGGGCCTCCACTTACCATGCTCATGCATGTTTCTCCGGCACCGCTTTCAGTAACTCCAACAGGAAATCCCAGAATTTGGTGACCGTTTCAATATCAAGTCGTTCATCGGGTGTATGCGCACCTTTGATCGTGGGGCCAAAAGAGATCATATCCAGGTCAGGGTATTTTTGCAGGAAGAGTCCGCATTCCAGACCTGCATGGATTGCTTTGATATCCGGTTCTGTATTGAACAGCTTTTTATAAATTCTCGCGGATATTTTCAGTATTTCTGAATCCGTATTGGGTTGCCAGCCCGGATAACCATCGGAATGTCTTGCCTCTCCTTTTGCAAGACTGAACAGCGACGCAATACGGTCCGCGATATCCTGCTTTGCTGATTCCACGGAACTTCTCTGGCTGGTTACCAACTCAATAGCGCCCTGGTCTTCATCATTCAATACCGCCAGGTTCGTGGATGTCTCCACCAGTCCGGGTATATCGGGGCTCCAACTGATGACTCCGTGGGGACAGGCGTAGATCATGTTCATGATCCTTCGCTGGAATCCTTTTTTGTAGCATATTTCGGGGAGGGTGGTCTCCTCCATGGTCATTCGAAATCCCGGCTCAATTTTTCTGATCTCATTGGAGATCTTCTCCACGAAAGTGTAGTAATATCCTTTTAAAGGAGCCAAATATTTTTCTTTCACAACAATCGTAGCAGCAGCTTCGCGGGGAATTGCATTCCTGAGTTTCCCGCCGTTAAAGGAAACCAGGTTGACTTTGAACTGCTGGTCCATATTCCACAGCATCCGGTTCATGATCTTGATGGCATTGCCGAATCCCTTGTGGATCTCATCCCCGGAATGTCCCCCCTGCAATCCTTCAACTGTAAAGTGAATTGTTGCCCGGTTGCCCGACACAGGCCTGGTCTTCTTTTTGAATCTTCCAACTGTATCGATCCCGCCGGCACAACCGATGAATATTTCTCCCTCATCTTCAGAATCCAGGTTGAGGAGGATCTTCCCCTGTATAAATCCTTCCTTCAGTCCGAATGCACCCGTCATACCCGTTTCTTCGTCTGCAGTGAAAAGGCATTCCAGCGGGCCATGGGCAATTTCGTCCGATTCCAGGACAGCCAGTGAGGCCGCTATACCAATTCCGTCATCAGCTCCCAGGGTAGTTCCTCTGGCTTTCATCCAGCCATCTTCAATCTTCACCCTGATGGGGTCCTTATTAAAATCATGCTCAACTTCACTCAGCTTTTCACCCACCATGTCAAGATGGCTCTGCAGAACCACAGTCTCACGTGTTTCAAATCCTGCAGTTGCGGGTTTAGTGATCAGGCAATTCCCCGAGCTGTCTTTTTGAAAAGGCAATTGATGCAAGGACGCAAATTTCTCCAGGTAAGCGATCATTTTCTCTTCTTGTTTCGGGAGTCTTGGGATTTCCAATATCTCTTCGAAATAATTCCATACCCTTTCGGGCTTTAAATACTTCATCAGTAATTGGTTATGAGCAGTGCCTTAAAAATATGTTATGAAATATATTTATTGAAAATATGATATATAACAAATTTTGTCCGGACCGCATGTTCTATATTTATCAAAGATAGAAAACTTAGTTGAACCAGGACCTCACTACCGCAAAGATGCGATGAACAGGTCTATTAGTTATACATTGATAAGTCGCTACGCTAACTGTTTTTTTAATATGGGACAACCATCATCCTGAGCGTGGGAGAATGGGAGGAAAATTCCAGATGATAGTATAATAAATTTTTAAATGATTAATCTATGACAAAAAGAACCATTGTAGCCATGCCAGGCGACGGTATCGGGAGAACCGTATTAAATGAGACGATCAGGGTCCTGGATCAAGCAGGATTTCATGCTGAATATGTTGAAGGGGATATCGGCTGGGAGTTTTGGAGGAAAGAAGGAAATCCCCTTCCTGACCGGACCCTGGAACTCCTGAAAAAGCATCGAATCGGACTGTTCGGTGCCATCACATCAAAACCGAAGGATGAAGCACTCGAGGAACTTGATCCATCACTCAGGGAAAAAGGACTGGTCTACTCCAGCCCAATCGTTGGATTGCGGCAGCATTTCAACCTTGACATATGCATCCGGCCTTGCAGGACATACAAGGGGAATCCGCTGAACTTTATCCGCCGGGGAAAAGATGGAGAAATCGAAGAACCTATGGTGGATGTAGCTATTTTCAGGCAGAATACAGAAGGGCTCTATGGTGGGGTTGAATGGAGTGATCCACCTGAAATGGTCTATAAGGCATTGTTGACACATCCAAAATTCATCAAGAACTTTTCAATGGTTCCCAAAGAGGAGCTCTCTGTCTCCACCAGGATCTTTACCAGGAAAGCTACCGAAAGAATCCTGCGCGCAGCATTTAATTATTCACGCAAACATGGGTATGAGAGTGTGACGGTTTGCGAGAAGCCTAATGTGATCAGGGAGACCTCCGGAATGATGTATAAAATGGCCAGGGAAATTCAGAACAGTGATTTCAGGGACATTGAATTATGGAACACCAATATTGATGCGCAGATGATGTGGCTGACCAAGAATCCTGAAAATTACGGGGTGATCGTCGCGGGAAATATGTTCGGAGACATTGTATCAGATGGCTTTGCAGGTTTGATTGGCGGACTGGGATTTGCATGCAGTGCCAACATTGGTGAGGAAGTTGCTGTGTTCGAGCCCACCCACGGATCGGCACCCAAGTATGCCGGATACAAGCATTCTATTGTGAATCCGATTGCCATGATCGAATCCGCCTGCCTGATGCTGGATCACCTGGAGGAAGTTGAAATTTCAAAAAGGATCAGGAGTGCCATCGCCACAGTGATCGAGGAGGGTAAAGTGAGGACCTACGATATGATGAAGATGCCCGGGAAACCTGAAGTGATCGAAAAAGGTGCTGCTACCACGCGTGAAATGGCAGATGCTGTGATTGCAGCATTGCAGGATTGATCGGCCCGGGAGCACAGGAAATCCATGTAATCTTTCAGGAAGAAGAAAATGGTAATGATCATAAAAACGAAATTTATAACTAATTATATTATAATACTTTAATTATGATATAATCGAATAAAATTTAAAGCTAATTATATCATAATACGCTAACTAAAATATACTTATGAATCGCAAAGAAGTTACAGAACTTTGGCCCGAGATCGAATGGATCGGGGACAGGCAACTACGTGACCAGGTTGCTGCAACGTGGCAGCTGGCACTTGAACAAAGTGTGTTGGGAACTGAAGATCTGAAAAGGATCCCCTTTACCCTGTTGTGCGGACCGGATCTTGAAGTAAGCTTTATGGACCATAAGCGTGCCGTTGTTCATATTGCCAGGAAAAGCGGGGAGAAGATCACTGAATTCTTTGGTGATTCTTTACCGGTAAATATGGATGTGCTGATAGCGGGTGCCATCCTTGCCGACGTGGGAAAATTACTGGAGTATGCGCTTGACGAAGAGGGCAACGCAGTTCAGGGGCGATATGGGAAATACCTCAGACATCCCTTTTCAGGAGTTTCCCTTGCTGAGAAATGTGGTGTACCACCCGCGGTCTGTCACATCATCGCCACGCATGCCGGGGAGGGCAATATGGTCAAGCGGACCACGGAAGCCTATATTGTCCATCATGCTGATTTCATGACCTTCCTGCCGTTCAAGGATCGGTTGCAGGAATAAACAATGAGAGAGAATGTGCAATATTCCTAGTCGGGAAAAATTTTCACGATGTGCGCTCCATCGGCATTCCCGTATGCCCTGAACATGGCTGATGTATTAAACTCCATCGCGGCACGGCCGTTTTTATCGAGGCAGATGACTCCCCCGCGTGCTCCCATATCATTGATCTGGTCAAAGATGACCTCACGGGCAGCTTCTTCAACGGTCAGACCTTTATATTCCATCAATGCGGTTACCTCCCGGGCAGCAGCGATGCGGATAAAATATTCACCCTGACCGGTACACGAGACCCCAGCCACACCGTTTTTGGCGTAGGTACCGGCACCGATCACAGGTACATCGCCTACCCTCCCGTGTTTTTTATTGGTAATTCCGCCTGTGGATGTGCCTGCATACAGATCTCCACTGCTGTCCAGCACAACACATCCTACCGTCCCGAATTTATTGGCTTTCAGGGCCCTCTCAAGGGAACGTTTGCTGGGCTCGGTCAAGAAAAATGATGGTGAAACGATCTCCAGTCCCTGTGACTTTGCAAAAACATTGGCCCCCGGTCCGGAAAACATTACATGGACCGAACTGTCCATGACCCGCCTGGCGGCACTGATGGGATGTCTTATATCCGTGAGCCCTGTAATGGCCCCTGCATTCAGGTCAGATCCCCGCATGATGCTGGCGTCCAGTTCAACAATGCCCTCACTGGTAAGGGCTGCACCTCTACCTGCATTATAGAGTGGATTGTCCTCCATGTACCTGATCACCTGTTCCACCACATCAATCCCGTTTGCTCCTGCATCCAGTAGATCCAGGCCAATTTGCAATGCGGAGTCCAGGGAGGCTTCGTAGGCAGCGATACCCTTTTCTCCAAGCCCTTCCCGTGTGGCCCCTCCTGCCCCGCCGTGGATCACTATAGCATACTCATGAGGCGCAATGTCCTCATTGCGGGCCATTTCGTTCTTTCCGGAGGAGCCAGAACCGCATCCATTCAGAAGTAGCACTGCCAGGAGTATGGACAATAGTTCTCTCATTTTATATTGTTTATTGAAAGCAAAAAAACACTCCCTAAATATACAATTATCCAGGGAGTGTGAAAACAATATTACTCAGGAAAATCAATCGAGTACCAGGTTCCCGTATTTGATATCTGCAAGGATCTTTGCAACAGATCCACCACCGATCGTTCCCCTTACCTCTTGGTTCCCGGCTTTCTTTTCCTTTACATAATCCCCTTCTGGTATATTGATAGATCCGTAAGTAACATCTGCTTCAATTGCAAAAGCAGGGTGTGGATCCAATCCGGCTTTAAAGTTACCGTATGCAAGGTCCACAAACACCTCGGAAAAGTCGTTCGAAATCCTGCCAACAGATACATTGGTATAGGCGGCATCCACCTCCAGGATTCCGGTCAGCAGGTCCATATTCAATTTGTCATATTTACATTCTGCACTAAGATCCACTACTTTCCCCAAGTAGAGTTTAGAGTAGGCACTTTCCGTTTCCAGGACCATTGATTCATTGACCGTAAGTTCACTATACTTCACCTCGGCTGCCAGTGCTGTTACTTTTTCAATCGTCGCTTCACCATATTTCAAGTCCAGCGTATTCCAACTGTCCCTGTCCTGGTTCATTAATGCTGTGGCCATCAGGCTGCCGTATCTGACTTCGAGGTCTGCAATTCCTGTAATTTCCTGGATATACATGCTCCCGTAACTCTGTTCCAGGGTAGCATTGATATACGCAGGGGCCTTCACATCGTATACCACATTGATCTTTGTCTTGCCACCAGTATTGACCTGCTCTACCTCGGTGTCAAAATCCACTCTTGATTTACTTTCTGAAATATCTATTTCGATCTTTTCCAGAATGTCTTCAGCTTTGGATTCTGATTTGGATTCGACGGAAATAGTGATCTCAACATCAACTACATCCTGATCCCAATTGACGATATTGATCTCTCCATACTCATTGTCAATACCAAGGGTAAATCCTTCGCTGATATTGTATTCCTTGTTGATCCGTTTTTCTGACGTCTGCCCTGAAACTGTCATTAAGGTTCCTGAAAACAGGACCATCAACAGGATGGCATATCGATTTTTAAATATCTGATTCTTCATTTTGATTGGTTTTACTATTTTGAAGCTGTACTAATTGTTCAATGATCCGGTCCATTACCTGCAATTTGATCTGGTAATGCCGGATGAGGGCGTTCATCGCACGGTCATCGCCCGGATTGGCATTCAGTTCCTCTAAAAGCTCCTGGTAATAGGTATCCATTTCAGAAAGCTCTTCAAGCAGCATTTCCTTCTCTTCACTCGAATTAAAAGGAAGTGCAGCGATGTCTTCATACCGGGCATTTACTTGCGATGCATAGAAGTTATTTGTCTGCTGAAACTCTTCAGCAACAGGGTTTGCAGCCATTTTATTGCTGCCTTTACTTGATTTCACGATCACAATGCCTGAAGCCAGGATGACGGCAACCGAGGCTGCGATCTGTAATGCATGACGGAAATTCATTGTCCTGACCGGTCGTTGCTGTGTCTTCAGCTTCTTGCTGAAGCGCTTCATATGACCAGCATCTGGCTCATCGCTGTTCAATGAATCCCGCATTTTTGTTATGTATTTTTCCAGGTCACTCATGATACTGCTTTTAATTCGTTCAATTTCTTTGCAAGCTGCTTCCGCGCCCTGTGGTATTGCGTCCTGGAAGTAGCATTTGTGATACCGAGTATTTCAGAGATCTCATTATGATCGTATCCTTCTACCAGGTATAGTGACAACACTACCCGATAGCCATCCGGAAGCGCATACATGGCTTGTTTCACCATATCAATATTCAGCTCTCTGTAATCCATGTAACCATCACCCTCACGCGCTTCAGGCAATTCCGGCACATGTTCCAGTGATATCAGTGTCTTGCGTCCCTTAATTGCATCAAGTGCCCTGTTGATCACGATCTTTTTCAGCCAGGCCCCGAAAGTAACCGTCCCGCTGAAGGTTTCCAGTTTTTGAAAGGCGCTGAGGAAACTTTCCTGCATCACATCTTCCGCTTCCGCCGCATCGTTGATTATCCTCAGGGCTATATTATACATCGCTTTATAATATCGTTCATAGATCTCCACCTGGGCTTTGCTGTCCCCTTTTTTGCAAGCTTCAATCAACTTTGAAGTTTCCTTTCTGTGAAGTTTTCTATTCATATTCGATCCAATGACGAGGTTCAAAATAAAATGTTGCACGTAACTGTAAACTATTTTATTCTTTGCACAGAATATGCATTTTTCAGAAATAGATAAGAGAGAAATAACAACCAGAGCATCCACTGATCACTACTCAGATGACTGGTGTGGATCTGTCTTTAAGAACAGCTTTCAATCAGCGATGCTAACCATCGTTAATAGTTATCATATGCTAGCCAAAGCAATCAGTTTTTGACCCTGAACACGCTATCCAGGACGGTGCCATCTACCCACTTGATCACTGCCGCGATCTCTTCACCGAATGTTGCCGCCTGCGGTATCCCACATATTTTTTCCGCTTCCTCTTTCAGCTCCTTAATGGATTTGACAGGCAAATCTGTGTTTTTTACACGCTCGAGCAGGTCTTCCCGCAGGGGATTGATCGCAATACCGCGCTCAGTGATTACGACATCGATCAGTTCTCCGGGTCCGCACAGGGTGGTCACCCGGTCCCGGATCACGGGAATCCTGTCACGAAACAGCGGGACCGGTAATATCACTGTTTTCGAGAAGAGGCAATTCTGCCAGCCTCCCAATCCGTGCAACAAGTAGCCATCGGAATGCGTGACCACGTTGGCATTGAAATCCGTGTCTACTTCAGTAGCACCGAGGATCACCACATCGACCATCCCGGCAAAATTTCCCTTCCCATGGTAATTGTAGCTTGTAAAAGGACTGGTCCAGACATGTTCCGGATTTTCCGCCATGCTCCTTACCCCATCCAGATCGAAGGTCTGTCCATCCAGGATGTAATCCACCAATCCGTCCTCCAGCATAGACACGAGGTATTTATTGCTTCCTCCCCTGGCAAAACGGGCACGAACATTTTTTTCCTGCATAATCTTCCGGAAATATTCTCCAACAGCAAGGGAAGTCCCGCCGGCACCGCTCTGGAATGAGAAACCATTTTTTATAATCCCTGCTGCATCGCAAAATCTTGCAGTCAGCTCCGCCAGTAGCAACCGGTCGGGTGACCGGGTGATCTGCGTGGTACCGGAGACAATCTGCCCGGGATCTCCCAGTTTATCTATTTCAACGGTGTAGTCGACATAGTTCCCCTGTATCTGCCAGGGGATGCATGGAAATTCGATCATGTTATCGGTAACAACTATTACTTTATCGGCATACTGGGAATCAGCAAGGGCAAATCCCAGCAGGCCACAGGCGGAATCACCCTGCAGCCCGTTCGCATTTCCAAACGGGTCTGCCGTGGGTGCACCGATCACTGCAATATCGATCTCCACCTCTCCATCCTGCACAGCCTGGTATCTTCCTCCATGCGAACGAAGTACGCCGGTCCCCTGCAT
>CAZOXI010000007.1:0-24514 GCA_964583445.1 uncultured Bacteroidaceae bacterium
GAAACATGGTGATCAGCCGGTTCAGTCATATCAGATCATTTTCTTTCTGCACACAGGGTCTAACAAGAAAACATGCCGGATTGTTTAGTATGATTACAATGATCCCTCCTACTGCAACGATGATTGCATGTTCTGTTTTAATAATCCTGTCCGTTCAGTACAGTTTAAAAGCGAATTGAGAAATCCTGTGATATTTTGCCCAATATTAAATATATACTATTACATTTGCATCATTGTTGCAATTGAAGCACTATTGCATTTATGAAACGCTCTAATAAATAGGAATGAAAGCCTTCGAAGTATTAAACAGCCATCATCTTAAACGTACAAGTTGCCGTGAGGGGATTATTGAGGTCGTAATGACCGCAAATCAGGCGCTTTCTGAAAATGAAATCAGGGAACGGCTTTCGGGCAACTACGACCGTACTACCTTCTATCGATCCTTCAAAACACTCGAACAGCATAACATCATCCACAAAATTGTTGTCGACAATCAGTTGGTTAAATATGCGATGGATAACAGTCTAACACATAAAGACGCCCATGCACACTTCTATTGCAATGAATGTACTTCTGTGAAGTGCCTGGATGATGTTCCGGTGCAGGCATACAAGTTACCCGATGGTTACGCCGATGTTGAAACAGACGTTTTAATAAAAGGAATATGTTCCAATTGTAAAAACCAGGTGAATCATTGATCAGGCCAGAAAAATATATCGCTCTTTTGCTGTTTGGGGTTTTCTTTTTCCCAGTCACATTTCAGCCCATCCATATTGCACGGCATCATGCACATGATGCTGCATGCGCACATCATCGTTGCAATACAGCAACTTCTGATAAAAAAAGCCATCTAATCACCGAAAATATATCGGAAGAAGAAACCGATTGCCCCATATGTGCATACCAGTTCTCCAAGAATGACGTACCTGGGACATTCATTTTTGGTGCAGTAATTCCTGGATTTACCTGCACGTTGAATGAAATTGTTTCAAAACATCAATACAGGCAGGTATTCAAAGATAAAACGCCAAGAGCCCCACCCATCCTTCAATCTTAGGATATTCTCTATCAATTTTCAGGTGGTACATCTCTTAATCAATTTTATATGAGCAGGTTTTTCATGCTTTTACTGGGCATGAGCATTGTATATAGTGTTTCCCATGGACAAACGTATCATGAACTTAAGGGTGCTGTTACAGATGAACACAGTGATCCCTTAACCGGTGCGTCCGTGTTTCTGTATCCTTTGAATCAAGGAACTGTAACCAATGGGAATGGTATTTTTGTGGTTGACAATCTGCCAACAGGCAAATATGAAATATCAATTTCCTTTGTCGGCTACAAAACGCTTACAGACACAATTACCATTACCGGAAATTTCACCTACAATGCACTGCTGGAAGTAACTGCAATGAGTCTGCAGGAAGTTACCGTAACCGATAACTACACCGAAACACGGCAAAAAGAAGAATCGCTCAATATTGAAATCGTAAATGATGATTACCTGAAACGAAATATGGGTGGCAGCCTGATGCATTCCCTTGAACGATTGCCCGGGGTAACCACCATTGATATTGGTTCAGGTCAGTCAAAACCTGTTATTCGCGGACTGGGATTCAACCGGGTTGTTGTCGTTGAAAACAACATTAAACACGAAGCCCAGCAATGGGGTGTCGACCATGGACTTGAAATTGACCAGTATGCTGTTGACAATATTGAAATCATAAAGGGCCCTGCATCGCTTATGTATGGTTCCGATGCCATAGGCGGTGTAATTGACATGAAAAACAGAAAAAAACCTGTTGAAAACGCGTTTGGTGGAACAATTGACGTGTCCGGCAAATCAAACAATGAATTTCTGGGTGCCTCTGTTTCGTTGTCTGGCAGGAAAAAGTGGTTTTTTGCCACGCTCAGGGCAACAATCGTGGATTATGGCGATTACAGAGTCCCGACCGACAGTGTTGATATCTACTCTTACCGTGCTGCATTGTATGAGAATTTTTTAAGAAATACGGCAGGTAACGAACAAAACCTGCATTTTTCTTTCGGGATTCTCCGTAAACAATTTCAAAGTACGTTTTATGTGAGCAGTGTGAACAGCAAAAGCGGTTTTTTTGCCAATGCACACGGCCTGGAACCCCGGAATGTAGATGCTGATTTGCATGATCAATCGAACAGGGATATTCATTATCCTTACCAAACGGTCAATCATTTTAAAATTACCAACACTTCTCAATACCAGTGGGAGTCGTTGAAAATCGAATCCAACCTGGGTTTTCAGCGCAATTTCAGACAGGAATGGAGCCAGTATGTGAACCATGGCTACATGCCCGCCATTTTCCCCGATACATTGAATTTCAATCCCGATCTTGAACGGCAGTTTGAAAAACAGGTTTACTCAGGAAATGTAAAGTTGCGCTATCCTTTTTCCGGGAAAACCCAATTCAGTTCCGGAATCAGCAGTGAATATCATGTCAATCAAATTGATGGACGCGGATTTATTATTCCGGCCTACCGTCAGTTAAATGTGGGTGGTTTTGTACTTGCCAAACACAATGTATCTGATGAAAGCCTGTTACAGGCAGGTATCAGGTACGACTATGGAAGTATTGCTTCAATTGGATACAACGACTGGTTCCCTACCCCGGTTGTCGGGAACGTCAATACAACAATGCAATATTTACAGCGGTCAGGGAACGTGAACCGCAGTTTTTCGAATTTGACCTGGTCCGTTGGGTACAATTTCAATCCTGCAAAATGGTCGTACAAAGCTAATATTGGTAAAAGTTTCCGGATGCCTGGTGCAAAAGAATTGGCTGCCAATGGGGTCAATTACCATCGTTTCAGTTATGAAGTGGGCAATGCTGACCTGTCCCCCGAAATTTCCTATCAGCTTGATGCCGGGGTAGAATATAGTTCCAGGAAATTTGCAATCGGAACAACACCATTTCTGAATTATTTCTCAAATTATATTTATCTGAACCCGACTTCTGAGCATGACAGGCTGTATGGAAATGGTAATCAAGTGTTTTACTATACCCAAAGTAAAGTGCTGAGGTATGGAGCCGAAATACATGCGCATTACGAGCTGCTCGAATCACTGCAATTGGGCATTATCGGTGAGTATGTGTATTCAGAACAGCTTTCAGGTGAGAAGAAAGGCTTTACCCTGCCCTTTTCACCACCACCCTCTGGTATTTTCAATATTAAATATCATAAGCAGAAAATAAAGTTCATTGGAGATGCATATGTATCTGTTGATTACAGAATTGCAGCATCCCAAACCAATATTGTTCCGCCGGAAGAGAAAACGGATGGATATCAGGTAATTAATATTGGGTTGGGCGGTAATATTATACTGAGAAATCAAAGATTAAGCATTTCCATGCAGGTACAAAACCTGTTGAACGCAAAGTATTTTAATCACACCAGCTATTACAGGCTGATTAACGTACCTGAGCAGGGCAGGAATTTCATTCTGAATATTTCCATTCCCTTTTCAGGAAAATTGAACCAATAAAATGATGTATAAATCTTTAAATTTAAAAACAATGAAATCTAATGTATTATTATTTGTAGTTGCTTTCACAGCAAGTGTATTCTTTACTTCATGTGAAAAAGTTGCTGAACCCGTTGTGAATTTAACTGAACTGGGTTACGAAAACAGCAAAATCGGATATGCCGGATCTGATTTACATATTGAGGCAGAAATTGTTGCCCAGGGTAAGGTTGATATAATTACCATAGAAATCCACCCTGAAGGCGAGCATGAGGAAAAAAGCACTTCAATTATCCTGCATGAAGGCGAATGGGAAGTTGATACTACCTATACAGAGTTTTCGGGTATAATAAACCCAACCTTTCATAAACACCTTGATATTCCTGTGCATGCAGAAGCAGGAGATTATCATTTTCATTTTATCGTCACCGATCTGGAAGGAAATCAAACAACTGTAGAAGAAGAACTTGAAATACAACAACCCGATGATGCAATCGCTCCTGAAATTACTATTACGACATCACCATCAAATAATCAGGAGTTTAATAACAACGAAACAATCAGTATTTCCGGCTCTGTGAGCGACGACAAAGCATTGGGCGGAATGTATATTGGATTGGTGCGTGCAGACCAGACCTTGACTGATGCCGAAGTGAATGCGAGTAACACAATTACGATTTTACATACGCATGAATTTGACAGCCCTGTTGCTCACAATTTTTCAGCAAGTATAGTAGTTGGAGTTGCAGAAGACAATAATATCACACCAAAATATATTTCAGGAGAACTTGATGGTGGTCAGGCTTGGCAGTCTGCAAATTACTACATCGTGGTGAAATGTAAAGATGCTTTTGGTGGAAACTGGACTTTTTCAGTTCATTTTCCGATTGTTATAAATTATTGATTTTAACTACAGGGCAGGTAATGTTGAGAGCCTGCCCTTAATCATTTTTGACATGAAAATTTATAGAATACTTATCATTCCTGTTTTTTTTCTCGTTTTTTTCAGTTCCTGCGAAAAGGATATTGATAAAGAAAAACCAACCATTGATTTAACCATCCAGGATGCTTTCCCCGTGAATTGCGATACCATCTTTTTTGGAGAATCATTTGAGCTTAAAGTATTATTTGCAGATAATGTTGAGTTAGGTTCATACAGCATTGATATTCATCATAATTTCGACCATCATTCGCACAGTACCGAGGTTACTGAATGCAGTCTTGATCCAAAGAAAGACCCGGCTTATCCATTTCTGTTGATCGAAGATTATGCTATTCCCACAGGTCAAAATGAATATGAAACCAACATCTCCATTTCCATTCCATCCGGTGATGGAAATGAGTTGTTCGATGAAGGTGATTATCATTTTTTTATAAGTCTGACCGATAAAGAAGGCTGGTCGGCACAAAAGGGACTCAGCATCAAAATGCTTCATCGATAGCATCAGGGTGCACCGTCATCTTTTCGATTTTCTTTACCCTTTGCTGCAGAATTCATTCGGACAGTAAAACAACATAAAGTAGCACTGCCCTAATCCAGGTAAATGGTTTTTGTCATAGTAGGTGTTGCCGATTGATTCTCAAAATACTCGACAAAAACGGAATCATTTACCGTATAGGGAGGATTGATGGAATCATAGTATTCATATGGCTGTGAGAACTGAATGGTCAGCTCACAGTCCACACCTGGCTCAATAGAAGTAAATTCCTGGCTTTTTGTTGATCTGTTATATTGGGTGACTGCCCAGTTGACAGGTCCGTTCGGGAAGGCCACGTAGCCCCATTTTCCACCAGACAACCTGATCTTCACGCTTGTTTTTCCCGGAAGGATGGCGGTCATATTGTAATTCTTCTCCGGCGTCAGGCGTATTGAATCGGGATACAGCATATTCACGGCGGTGCTTCCGAACATCGGGTAGGTGACATGATGGGTAACCTCATAATCGGCTTGCTCGATGAACTCCTCCAGGTACTTCTCAAAAGGAGGAATTTCTGCATCCAGGCCAATACCATCGTAGCGGTTCACCAGGTTCTGCCGGATCGATTCGCCATCGAGCAATACCGCTTCATTGATCAGTTCAGATTTTAGTGCATCGTTGTCGAGTGTTCCGTCGGCCGAAAAGTCCTGCACCAGGTTCGCCATGAATTCCGACAGGTCGGCATCACTTTTTTGTCCCTGAACGATCAGTGAGATAGCCAACAACATTGCATTGTCTTCACTGTTCGTGGAGATGTCGAGTAATTCTGCATCACGCACATCACTGCTTTCAAAACTGAAAATATTCAATAGTTCCTCACAGGCCTGTTCCTTCGCCCTGGCGAAAATATGGCCCTCCTCCATCAATGTTATGATCCGGTTTTTCGTAAGGTGGGTGATCATATTGACATTGATCGTTGTATGATCCGATAGATCGGCCAGCCCAAGCAAAGTGAACTGCGAGCCAGAGGATTCATCGGTAGTTTCATTGTAATAAAATCCTGTCGCAACAAACTCCACGAAATTTGAAGACATCCCGATATTTTTAATACTGAAACTACCGGCATTGTCACTGATCTGGGTGGAGAAAGTCTCTCCTGTCTGCCCCATGTCATTATTGAGTGTATAGATGGTAACCGTGGTACCATTCAGAAACGGTCCTTTCTGAACCACTCCGCTGATGTCTTTATAAACCTTTTCAAGGAGGAGCTCATCGCATGACTGCGCTAACGGGAGCGTCAGGATCAATGTAAACAGAATCAATCTTTTCATCTTGTCGGGGTTGTTGTTGAATACAAACCAAATATATTAAATTCAGTCAAAATTTCCAACCAATACATAATCAAGTCAATAGACCAAGGATGCGCGACACAAAGGGTTTTTAGATAAATGTAAATTTCAGTAATAATATTTTCCTGTCGATTGACCATCTTCCACCTCCTTTTATGAGTAAGAAAAGACTTCCCAGCCACATGGCAAAATCTGTCCTGATTTCATGTGCCATACTCCAGAAGCCGTAGTTCGCAAGGTCGCGCAATACAAACGGACCAAAGCTTTCACCAAAGGCAATCGGAATTTTTGTTACCAGGATGGCTACCGTCATATTTACGAGCATGGCCAAAGCCGCTGGACGCGTAAGGAAACCGGCAAGGATAAAACCTGCTGCGATAATTTCGGTAACGCCAACAAAACCAGCCCAGAATCCCGGATCAGGAAATCCCATGCCCTCAAACCGGCCCATACCCCGCATATCCGGAAACAAGAATTTCTGAATGCCTTCCGAAAGAAAAACAGCACCAACCATTAAACGAATCAGGATGATTGCCTTTGAATTGTCCGTGTTTATCAGTTTTCGAATCATAATCTGTTCTTTAATAAAATGTTACAATAAAATAGCGCCATGCAGCAAAAAAAGTGTACAGGTTATATCAGGCCCAGACCCAAAGCCAACGAAACAAGGATTAACAATACAGCTACTAATTTTTGTATGGCATGAATGGTTACTTTTTTCAATAATTTATTTCCAAGGAAAGCTCCGGCAACCGCGGAAAGTACGGCGAGGCCCACCAACAACAGGTTATCAGTCAATCCGGATTTTGTAAACCGGGTGGCATAT
Source organism: uncultured Bacteroidaceae bacterium (assembly GCA_964583445.1). Taxonomy (GTDB): domain Bacteria; phylum Bacteroidota; class Bacteroidia; order Bacteroidales; genus M55B112. The sequence continues at coordinate 7,093 of CAZOXI010000007.1, forward strand.
ACTCCCAGTCGGGTTATATCCACAAAAGCAGATATCACAACAGCAGTGCCTATGAATGCCTCTTTCGAAAGTCCTGCTTTAATTAGAAATGCGCTGCGAAAAGCACCCTGGTTGCCCGACAGTCCGCCAAAAAAACCACTCAACAACCCGCCAATCGGGAGCATTTCACGTTTAATTTTAATCTTTTGCAGGAAAGGAAATAAATCCATGGTTGCGAAGAATATCAGCAATATTGATATTAAAAATTTTACAGGATATACTTCAAAAGTTCGTTCAAACAGCTGATATTCAAATAAAGGCTGACTGTCAGGAATGTGCAGAAGCAGGTATGCTCCACCAAAAGAAGCAATTACGGCAGGAATACCAAATCTGAACAAGACACGCTTATCAGCAATTTTTCCTACCAGAAATATTTTAAATATATTATTGAAAAAGTGGACGATTCCCGTAAGCGCAATTGCCAGTTCAACCGGGAAAAAGATCATGAACACGGGCGTTAATATGGTCCCAAGGCCAAATCCCGAAAAAAAAGTAAGAATGGCGGTAATAAAAGCAACCAGGCAAATGACAATAAATTCCATCGTGCTACGATAAATGTTTAGTTATAAAAGCATTTTTCGGGCTTTTAGTATTCCCATCTGTTTCTTTTAACATAAGTAAAACAGTTTCCGATCGCTCCTGGTTCAGACATTGGTTACGAACGCTTTTTAATGTGCTTGGAACTGAGTTTCTGTATGTCATTCTTAAAATTCTTCACCATTTTACCGAACTCTTTTTCCTTTTTCCTTTTTTCTGAAACGGTGAGATCGAAGTGAGCTTTCTCTCTTTGCATTTTCAGGAAATTCTCATAGGTATCCCTGTCGATCTCTCCCTGCTCCAGGGCCTCGGTTACCGCACAGCCGCTTTCGCTTGTATGGGTACAATCCGTGTATTTACATTTTTCCGAAAAGCTGAAGATGCTGTCGAAAGTGGTTTCCAAACCTTCAGATGCATCCGCGATTCCAACTTCCCGCATTCCCGGGTTATCGATGAGGATGCCCCCGTTTTCCAGGACGATCAGTTCCCGGTGACTGGTAACATGTCTGCCTTTTTTCGTGCTCGTGCTGATGGCACCTGTTTCCATGATGGTCCGGCCCGACAAATTGTTCATTAAGGTGGATTTCCCGACTCCGGACGAACCCATCAGGCAATAGGTCCTGCCCTTCTTTATAAATGCCCTGATAGCTCCGAGACCTTCCTCCGTTGCATTGCTTATCGGGATAACCGGCACACCCACTATGCGGCTTTTGGTCTGCGCTAAGATCTCATTCAACCGCTGCGACCCGGTCAGGTCGGTTTTGGTCAGTACAATCACCGGATCCACTTTTACTTCATAACAGATGGTCAGATACCTTTCAATCCGGTTGATGTTGAAGTCCCTGTCAACGGCCTGGACCACCAGTGCATAATCAATATTTGCCGCAATGACCTGCCACTCACCCGGTTTCCCTACTGCCTGTCTCGATAGCACGGAAAACCTGGGAAACACGCTGTGAATGATCCCAAAGTCGGCATCTGCCCGGATCAGGGCGACCCAATCTCCGACAGCAGGAAAATCTAACCTGCTTTTTGCCGAAAACCTGAGATTTCCGGTGATCTCGGCATCGCATTCACCCTTTTCGGTCCGCACAACATACCGCTCCTTGTGCTCTGCAATCACGCGCGCAATTTCAAAATCTTCAAGCTTGTTTTCTATCCTGAATGTTTCATGGGTTTCGTTGTAACCCAGTGCTTCCAATTTCATTTTGTTCGGTTAAATTGATCTTTCGTGTTGAGTGTCTTCAGCTTTAAAATACCCGGATAATTACTTTTCCGGTTGCATGTCCCTGGCTCAGATAACCCATTGCCTCTGCAGTCTCATCAAGCGTATACCGCCGGTCAATTACTGGTCGGATACTCCCCTTTTCAAGTAGACTCCCGAGAAATTCCAGATCCGGCCGATTCGGTTTTGCGGACAAGGTTTTTATCTTTTTCGAACCAAAAGACAACAGCCGTCCGAATACCAAAGATTTGAATATTTGTGACAATCCGCCTCCCACCATGACAAAAATGCCATCCGGGGTCAGGCTTCTCCTGTAGGCAACCAGCGGGTAATTGCCATTGATACCCACAACCAGGTGATAACGCTCGCTTGTCTCCAGGAAATCCTCCTTTGTATAATCAATTACATGATCTGCGCCAGACTGTAATGTTTGATCCATATTACCTGTACTGCATACACCTGTGACGTTTGCTCCGAAATATTTGGCCAACTGGACTGCAATGGGGCCAACACTGCCGGCACTGCCCACAATCAGTACTTTCTGTCCCTTTTGAATGTGCCCTTTGTCACGAAGCGCCTGGAGCGCCGTAATTCCCGCCAGGGGTAACGTAGCCGCTTCCTCGAAGGATACTCCCGCTGGTTTAAATGCCAGGGCACGTTCCGGTGCAGCGACATATCCTGCAAGCCCCCCGAAACCATAACCTGCAAGATCAGCCATTACTTCATCTCCCGGTTTAAAAACGGACGTACCCTTACCAACGGATTCAACGGTACCGGCTATGTCTGCACCAAAAATCTTTCTCTTTGGTATGATCCCCATCTTCATTGAACGATAGTCTGCAGCATTCAGGGAGACTACGTGCACACGTATTAACACCTCGTTGTCCTTTGGGACAGGTTGATCTGTTTCAGTCAGGGAAAGCTTTCCGGGTGATTTTTTACAATACAATACAGCTTGCATTTTTTTCATATTTGTCTTGTATTATCTGGTCTCTGAGTCAGTAGCATCATCTACTCCAACACCATTTTCAATGTCTTTTGTTAAATCCTGGAGAAACCGAACCATAGGTGCCCCATCCATTACATCATGGTCGCATAGTATGTTCATATTCAATATATCCCTGGCCCTGGCCTTGATCTCGCCATTTACAACCACCGGTTTTTTTAATATTGAACCGACACCAAAAGATAGCGGATGAATTGATCTGTAACGTGATCTATAAGAATTTCTTCCTGTTCCCGATCGATCTGATTCATGCTTGATATCGCTGTAATTGTCTCAACGACAAAACTTAACGGCTTATCTTCGTCTTCCTTAAAAATGTTCTTACCCTGGTTGAAAACCAGCTGTTGATCAATCGCTCTCAGGTATTCTTCCATCCCTCATATGATTCGTTAGTATGTAATTCGACAACCAATCAAAATAAGAACCCCATTATTATCATTCCCGAATAAGTTGGTGTATTCAGTATTATCTTGTGGATGCAATGATCCGGGATGCATCAGCAGTTTTCTGATCAACGAGATTGTTCAACGCTTTACAAGCGCTGACTAATACATACTTATGCATTTTAGTTATATAATCAACAAACATTGAGCTTGAAGCGCCCCCGAGGATACGGAGGTGTTACGGTTGCATATCTTGTATTGCCATGTGCCGTTAACGTACTTCAAAAAAAATAAAATGTGTACTGGTGCTGATGCTATTTCTTTGCAATTACTTTTATGGAATATGAAGTGAGAATGCCACCGGTTATACCGCTTATCAGGATGTCACCAAAATTAAACCTTGTAACGACTTCACAGTTTCCATCTCCGGGGGTATTTACACTTGTCCTTCCAATCGGGACAAGGCCCCAGAAAAGCCAGAATTGTTTCCCTTTTGCATACGTATACTCGTTGCCCCTTGTCTCTGTGAACGCACCGACGCTCGTTTTGGTAGTCATGCATGAAGTTGACGTGGATGAAATCGCCAAAGAAAGCATTAGCAAAATCAGGAAAGATTTAATTTTTTTCATTCGGGTTGGTTTTTAGTTGAAAATCTACTTATGGGGTTTGTTGGTTGTAATCAATTAAAAGTAGCTAAATCTAATTCCATAAACAACATATAATCCTTAAATTCCAACGGGATTTCCATTTCCGGGTACGGAGCAATATCCCTGAAACCAAAACTCCTGTAGAGTGAATGCGCAGCTTCCATGAACTTCGGACTGTCCAACCGGACAACTTTATAACCAGCCTTTTTAGATTCTGATAAGAGCGCTTTTAAAATGGCACGCCCCGCACCAATGCGTCTGAATGCCGGGTCTACATACATCCTTTTGATTTCCCCGACTTCGGCATTAATACTTTTAATACTTCCTATTCCACATACTTTATTTTCATAAGTTGCAATCATAAGTTTGCCCTGCGGCGGCAGAAATTTATCGATAGATTCTATATCTTGCTCTACAGCTTCGACAGGATCATGCGGGTGAACGCCATAAAGAGATTGCATTTTTTCATTGCCCCAAACCAAATAGTCAGTCCACATTTTTCTGATATTCTCAATATCGTCAGGAATGATCGCATACCTTATTTTCAATACTTGGGTTCTTTCCATAATAAACGGCAGGTGAAATTCAACATTTACGCATCAATGGCTATCCGGGGCGCCGGTAAAGATAGCATATCTGTAACTTATATGTAGAGATATAACAGTGTATATTCTGAAAGTACCTTTCACAAGATGCAGGATATGTTCATACGATGCGATAATCAGACATTCAGCCTGCCTCGAAAACCCCTGGATGCATAATACGATTCTGCACCATTGTGGTAGATAAACATGGTTCCGTACCGCCAGTCACCAAAAATCGCCCCACCTTTCTCCCTGATTGCTGTTGGGGTCTTTAACCAACTGGATGTTTTTGTATCTAACTTACTGATTTCCTGTATTTTACGGTACATAGCTTCATCTAACACTTCAATGCCCATTGCCTCGGCCATGCCCACTGCACTGTGCTTTGGCCTGAACTTCTTTCTTGATTCCAGCGCTTCCTGGTCGTAACAAACACTTCTCCGTCCCTTCGGACTTTCAGGGGTACAGTCACAAAATATACAGGCACCGGTCGCGCTGTCATAGCCGGTCACATCCGGTTCACCACCCGTTGCTTCCATTTCATTTAACGACCAGAGTTTCCCTGGTTGGTGTTCAAGCCTGGCTTCAATTCACTCCATGCAATGCCCGCATGCCGTTGCATGTTCTCTTCAAACCGAGTTTTCAGGATTTTCATCAATTCTTCGGTCTCTTCCCGGGAGATTTGCTTTACGTTCATACTGCTCTCTTTTTTGTTACTGTTCTGCCGGTCCTTTATAAACAGTCACTCTTTACCAAAATAAGCTTCCATCATGTGCCATGACAAGCGCTCACTGCCTGTCACCGCCTTTGCTGAACGGTATTCACTTCCACCGCTAATGCTTGATGAAATAAATATATGAAATAATCCGGTCTGGTGCCAATTCTGACTCACCCGGGATGTATCACTACGGTTGAAACAGGGGGCATCTGCCAGTATGGCCCATCCCAGGCTGCTTTGCTGCCATATCACAAAAAAAAGTTAAATCCGTGATAGGCGGAACCAAACAATGTACTTCTTGTTTTACGTGTGTTACATAGGTTTTGTAATCTTTACTGAGATCGAAAGTTTTACGAAATACAGGCTACTGTTCACGCTTTTCATCATTGCCGTGAATGTTGCTGCCGGAATGGCACAGTCTGGCAGGGAGACAGATTTTCTTGATGAGTATGCGCAGGCTACCAGCGATTCACTTAGGGTGGAGACCCTTATTAAACTTTGTGACGAGTTCACTTACAGCCAGCCTGAAAAAGCACTGGATTACTTTGCGCAAGCCAGGGAATTATCTGAAAAAAGCGGAAATAACCGTGGGCTAGCCCGCGCGCACGAAAGGGCCGGGAACATCTATTTTCACCAGGGCGATAAAACCCTTGCCCGGGAACACTATCTGGAGGCACTGAAGGTGAACCAGCAGGTAGGTGATTACGAGATCTCGGCCTCCATCCACTACAACCTGGGAAACCTGCACTACGAAACCGGGGCATTTGATTCAGTATTGTACCATGCCGACAAAGCCGCTGAAATATTCCTGGAACACAACGATTCCATTGGTTACGCGGCTACCCGCTACCTGGTCATTGGGCTTTACAAGGACCAGGGAAAATATTCACTCGCCATGAAAAACGGGCTAGAGGCGCTCGGGATCTTCCAGCGGCATCATATGCAAAACTGGGAGATGTTTACCCTGAATAATATCGTCGACCTTTACAAGATCCAGGGAGATTATGCCCAGTGCCTTGAAATGATCGACCAGGTGCTGGAAAACTACCGGAACACCAGCAACCACAAATTTGAAGCTGTGGCCCTGCGGTACAAGGGGGATATTTATATTGAGGCAGGTAATTATCACGAAGCAGAAACGACCCTTCAGCAATCACTCGCAATCGCCAAATCGGGCAGCTTCCTTCCCGAACAGGCAAAAACCCTCATTTCCCTCGGAATGCTGGCATCCAGGCTGGAAAACCATGACACTTCAAAAAACTATTACAGGAATGCATTGCAGCTCAACCTTCAAACCGGAGATGCATTCTATGAGGCTGTCAGCTACCTCGGTATCGGGAAAGCGCTCTACCACCAGGATAGCATGACTGCCGCGGTCCGGAACCTGTTGGAGGCAGAGGAGCGGTTCAAAGCATTTGATGATATTGCTTATCTCAAGGATATTTACCTTTACCTTTCCCTGGTGAACGAGCAACTGGGAAACTACCAGGAATCCCTCTCCAGTTACAAGCTGTATTCACGTTACAGCGACTCCCTGCTCCGTGCCGAGAAATCCATGGAACTGGGTGAACTGACCACCAGGTATGAGACGGCACTGAAAGAAGAACAGATCCAACTCCTCCGAAGTGAAAAAGAACATGTGATGAAGAGCAGGAACAACCTGGTAATAATAGGCCTGCTCCTGGTTGTTCTGGCAGCCTCCGTAATCTCCTTCCTGGTATACCGTGCCAGGAAAAACAAACAGCTCGTAGAGAAAAAAGAGGAGGTGGACCGCATGAAATCTAAGTTCTTTTCGAACATTTCCCACGAATTCAGGACACCGCTTACCCTTATTCTGAGTCCGCTTTATGAACTAAAAAAAGAACCCGGACTCAGGCAACACGGCATATTGCTCTCCCAGATCGAACGCAATGCCAAACGACTGCTGTCACTGATCAACCAGATCCTGGACCTATCGAAGCTGGAAGCCGGAAAATACACCCTCCAGGTGATCCGCGAGGACCTGTTTTCCTTTCTGCGAAGGGTTGCCTCCTCCTACGACTCGCTGGCGGCCCAAAGAGAAATAAAATTCAGGGTTTTTATTCCCCGGGAGCATTTCTTATATAACTATGATCCTGAAAAGCTGGAAATGATTGTCAACAACCTGTTGACCAATGCTTTCCGGTTTGAACCCGACAACGGGGAGGTGGTCCTGGAAGCAATTCAGCCCGTGAATGGTTCCCCGGTCCGCATATCGGTAAAAAACAGTGGCTCCCATATCCCGGAAGCACAGCTGGAACACATTTTCGACCGGTACTATTCCGATGCCGACGGTACCTCCACCGGAATTGGAATCGGACTTGCCCTGGTTAAGGAATTGGTCGACCTGTTCAGAGGAACGATACAGGCGCAGAGTACTTCAGGTACAGGAACCGCGTTTATTTTCGAGTTCCCTGAACATCCTGTTTCAGCCCCTGAAGCGCTGTCGGATCTGCCGGATACTGCCGCCGCTTCAGCTAGTAAAGATCAATCTGAACCGGCCGCCGTTTCGGACGCTGAAACTGTATCTGATGATTCTGCCGCTGTTACAGACCATGAAATTGTATCTGATGGTGCCGATGTTTCTGGCATTGATGCTGTATCGGACCCTGCCGCAGTTTCAGCCCCTGAAGCTGTATCGAATCCAACCGGTGCTCAGGGAACATCAGGCTTTACAAGAAATAGTGAGATATATCCGGGACAGCAGACGATGAATGAAAATGTTCCCACCGCTCCGGAATTGCCGACATTGCTTGTCATTGAAGACCACCCGGAATTATGTGAATTCATCAGGACTACCATGTCGGGTACCTACCGGGTAACGACCGCCGGGGACGGCCGTTCAGGGCTGGAAAAAGCGGTGAGTACGATTCCCGATATCATCCTTTCAGATGTAATGATGCCCGAAATGGACGGACTGGACCTCTGCCGGCAGCTGAAGCAGAATGAAAATACCAGTCATATCCCGATTATTCTGCTGTCTGCGCGGGCTGGTGAGGAAGGCATCCTTGAAGGGTTGCGGGCATATGCCGACGATTACCTGGTGAAACCCTTCAGGGTAGATCAACTGAAGCAGCGCATGGTCAACCTGCTGCGGACCCGAAACGAATTGAGGGAACGGTATTCGAAAGACCTTCTTTATCGGCATGCCCCTTCTTCCATTCAGCCGGCCGAAAAAGTCTTTTTTCAGAAACTGACGGATATACTTGAAAAAAACATCTCCAATGAAGAATTCGGTGTTTCAGAACTAAGCAAGGAGATAGGTATGAGCCGGAGTCAGCTGCACCGGAAACTTATCGGACTCCTGGATATGAACGCGAGTAACTTCATCAGGAACTACCGGCTGAAAAGAGGCAGGGAGTTGCTGATGAACCATGCCGGGTCCATTTCAGAAGTGGCCTACATGGTGGGATTTAACAGTCCGGCCTATTTCACCAAATGCTACCGGGAGTATTTTGGCGTTACCCCGGGGGAACAAATTGCATCAGTGTAATGCCCTATTATTCTGATTTTTACAAGTCCTGCAACATAGTTTACAGTGTTTGCAACATAAGAAATACACGCACAGGGTTTCATAAAATATATTTGCATCTGAATATCTTAAAACAACAGCATTATGAAAACAAAACACCTGCTCATTTGGATGATGCTTTCGTTACGCACCTTCAGTACTCCCGAACTCCTTTCGCAGGGTCCGATTACCCCGACAAACGGATTCGTCGGAAGGTCTGAAGTAGCTGCAATCTGGGAAAACAGCGGATATGAGAACGGGGCCGACATCACGTTTACCCATACCCTGCTGAATCTGAAGGAAGATTACGAAACCATTGAGAGTGAAAGCGACCGCTTCAACTATTCAGAAGCATCCCATAACATGTCCAATCTTGGGAACGCGCTGATCAACGGCGCTGCAGGCGATTTTAACGGAGATGGCGTGGATGAGTATGTTGTTGTAAGTCATTCAGCCAATAACGGGATTGATTTCTCCATTCCTTCCATCGCTGATCTGAAGATCGACAGTTTTTTAACGGGTTCGATTCCATCCGGACCGGAAAGTCAGTTAAATGAACCCCTCACCGGGAATATCCTGGTGGAGACAGGCGACCTGACAGGAAATGAACGCGCTGAAATTGTTGTTGCATTTGTATCCGCAACAGACCATATCATGGTTCATATCTTCGGACTGAACGAAGAGAATGAGCTGCTGGAGCTGCACAGTTTCCAGGCAACATTGCTTGCCGAAGCGTCCACTTCAGAAAAATTTGGCATTTCGGTCGACGACCTGGATGCGGATGGCCGGTCGGAACTTCTTCTTACGTATTATTCCGCAGATCCTGGTCCGGGTGCCTACCTGAACATCTATGGCTTCAGCGGAACAACTCCACTGGTCAGAACACTGCACAACAGGCAGCTGGTGGACAGTGTACGTTCTGTTCAGAAAGTAAACGCCGATATTGACCTCTCCTTCGACGTGGCCGTCGGCGATTTTGACGGTGATTCCATTAAGGAAGTTGTATTTGGCTTTTCCCAGTATCATGAGCCCGGAGCATTGATCGTGTTTCCCATGGAAGTATCAGATGATCCGGGAACTGCGGCTGAGGATCCGTTTGAAATGCTGGTGCTGGACCCTGAAAATATTTTGGAGAAGGAACTCAACTGGAACGGTTCCAGGCTCAGTCTTATTCCGGGTGATGCGAACGGGAACGGACGGGAGGAACTGATTGCCACCGGTACCTATGTCCATCTCCTGTATACCCCTGAAGCCGGTAACCTGAACTTCAGTGATGAATATATTGAGTACAGCTGGACCGAATCACTTACTACGGCAGCCTTTGCCGATCTTGACAACAAGGAGCACAATGGAAAGGAAATCATTATGCTCTATAATGCATCCGGCGATTATACGCTATACAGCTACACTGTTTCTGGCGATTACATGATCGAAAGCCTGGCAGAACGTTACTTGAATACCTGGAACAAAAATGCCGGATCGGGCCTCCTGGTCACAGGTGATTTCGACGGTGACATATTTCGTATCGGTCCTGGCGTGAAATACACCAAAACCGAGGTGGTGCAGCCGCTGGTGATCCTGAATGCACCACCTACCCATTTCGACCAGTTCGGTGACGACATTTTCGATGTGAATTACTGCCACAACCAGAACAACTGCGAGAGCTACGCCACCTATTCAACCACCAGTACTACTGATGTTTCTGTAAGTACCACCCTCAAACAATCCTGGGGCGTGAGCAGTTCTATAAAGGGAGGTGGTAAAGTGCTCGGGTTTGGCGTCGAGGCATACCTTACGGGCACGTATGGAAAGAATTTTGAAAAGACTTCTTCAAGCTCCAATACCATCACCATACAGCAGTCGGTTACGGCATCCTTCGACGACCAGATCTATGCCACGGTATGTGATTATGAGATGTGGGAATACACAGTATTTGACCGGAACGACCGTCCGAGGGGCAACATTATAACCCTGAAACCCCTGCTGACCGAAAACCGGTGGTTTCCGAGCAAAGAACGGAGCGCAGCGGGCTATGTCCCGAAACATGAAGTGGGGAATATCCTCTCCTACACCCCATACAAGGACCTGATCAATCCCGACGGGGAGGACAAGATCCGGGGCTCCTATGGCAGCGACAGCTACGACCTGGACGCCAATACGGATGTCACTTTCACAGTGAATCTGAGCAATACTTTCAATAATACTGAAGTCAAAAACAGGGAAATTGGTGTTGAAGTAGGTGCCTCCGTCAGCAACTGGGGTGTGGAAGTGAGCGGAACAGCCTCCTACAGCAGGAGCGACCTCAGTACACATTCCATTTCGGTGGGAAAAGCCCTCGACATATCCGTACACCTGGGTGGCATCAACCGTACCATTGGAGAGACCGGCTACAATGTAACTCCCTACATCTACTGGGCCACCAACGGCGCAATGGTGATTGATTATGCTGCACGTCCGATCCTTCCTGAGCCCGGGGGTACCAACACCTGGTGGAGTGCCAATTATGACCAGCAGGATCCCGCATTTATCCTGCCCTGGCGGCTCGACCCTGAAAAGGGATTAACACTGGAAGATGAGGCCAGGAGGTACCAGACCAAATCCATCCGGTTTTCACCTGCTGAATCTGCTGCCGGCGATACAGTCACAGTCACGGCGATCATTAATAATTTCAGCCCCTACCCGACTGCCGGCAGTGTTCCGATCAGCTTTTATATTGGTGACCCGATGGACGGGGGAACACTGATTACCGATATACATGGTGAAAGCATCTTTACAACAAGCGATGTGATTGATGAACAGGGATTCCTGGAAATAAGCATGGAATGGGTTGTACCCGAAGGGCTCGAATCCTTCCCGAGGATCTATGGTTATATTGATCCCCAGGATGTTCTTTCAGAAGTGCATGAACGGAACAACATCGGCTGGGTCATTTTAGGCAAATCCGACCAGGGCGGGGCCACGGGACAGGATGAAGCAGATATCCTGCAAACTGGTGAAGCAAGATCTGTTGTCTACCCCAACCCGTTCCGGGAGACGGCATGGATCGAATATGATCTGAATGACTTTTCTGATGTCGGAATCCGACTGTATGACATGCAGGGACAATTGGTGTTTGTGCAGAACCAGGCCGGGATGTCCACCGGCACGCACAGGGAAAGCCTCGCCGTGGAAAACCTGGAGCCTGGTGTTTATTTCTATCACATCCGGAGTCGGGAATTCAATGAGACCGGTAAGATCATGAAAATGAGTCAATGACCAGATGAGACACCGCTGGCGTACATACCTGGTAGTTGTTGCACCCGTATTCCTCATGACAGGATGCCTGGAGCTTCATATTCCGGCAACGGAAGAGGAGCTCCCAATGCAACACCACACCCTTCCCGTTGTCCGCATTACAATGGATCCTGACGGTCTGTTTAGCGATACCACTGGTATCTATGTCGTGGGAAAGAACGGGATCACAGGGTATTGCAACAATGCATTGCGCAGAAACTACTGCCAGGACTGGGAGCGTTCGGCCGTGATCGAATACCAGGACAGACATAGCGGTGAAACCTATACCTCACCTGCCGGCATCAAGATCCACGGGAACTGCAGCCGCAATTTTCCCCAGAAATCCTTCGCACTGTTTGCCCGGAAAAAATATGGCAACGGGAAGTTCAGGTACCCTTTCTTTTCCGATAAGGAGAATGATGCTTTTGAAGCATTTTTGTTGCGGAATTCCGGCAATGACAATGGCCGGTCGATGTTCCGTGACGGACTGATGGCGTTATTGGCCAGTGAGACCGGCAACCTGGATTACCAGGCCTACCAGCCAGTGGCGGTATACCTGAACGAAGACTATTGGGGCATCTATAATATACGTGAAAAGGTGAATGAGCATTATTTCGCCGATAATCACGGCGTTGAACCGGAGCAGCTGGATATGCTCAAGGATACCGACCGGTTGGTGCACGGTAGCCGGGACGGGATTGACGAAGTGGTGGCCTTCCTGCAAAACAATGACCTGGACGAGCCCGATGCCTGGGCATGGCTCAGCGACCGGGTGGACCTCCCCTCCTTAATCAATTATTTTATTGCTGAAATCTATTGTGCGAATACCGACTGGCCCTCGAACAATGTTTGTTACTGGCGGCCGCGCGAAGGTCAGGGGAAATGGCGGTGGGTCCTGTATGATACCGATCTGGGGTTTAGTCTGCATGGAAAAGGATATACCATGGATATGTTCTCCTGGCTGAATGAAAGGTACACCGCAGAAGGTGTTTTTATACCGAATACACTGTTGATATTCATGGAATTAATGAAAATCCCTGAATTCCGGGAGGCATTCAATACCGCGGTCGCGGAGCAGATGGAAACGGTGTATCATCCTGACAATGTGAATGCAGTGATCGATTCCATGCAACATGTACTCTCGGATGAGATGGAATACCACGCGGAAAGATGGAGCATGACCATGGAAGACTGGCATTCAGAAATTGAAAAAATGAAGGAATTTGCCCGTCTGAGACCGGGATATCTGCTGGAACATCTTGAGCTGTATCTGCAGGGTATAAAGGAATGACAGCATCAGGTATTCATCATGCCGGGATAGCATTTGGAGGTATTGACTGCCGGGCAGGCGGAATCTGCCGATGCAGAGCGTGGTTATTGGCTTCAGCGGGTATTACTGGTTGTTTCTGTCGTCCTCTTCCTGCTCCTTTTTCTTTTTGCTCTGATTTTCTTTTGCAGTCTGATGATCTGCATCACCCTGCATATCTTTTTTCCGCTGCTCGAGGTTTTTAAGATTCTCCGCTCTGCCATAAATGGTTAACCGGTCACCGGGCATCACTTTGGTCGCTCCATCAGGAGTTCCCAGGTAGGTACCATCTTTACGTTCTATACCGATGAGGTTGACCCCCTCCTCTCTCAGCTGCAATTCGTCCAGTCTTTTATCTGCCAGCCAATCATTCGCGTTTACCACAATGACCGTTATTTCGTATTCTTTCTGAAGTTTCAATATGGAGATGTAATCCTTGTTGTCGAGGTTTGTATATTTTTTCAGGGCCCTGTTAATTAGTTGCTCCAATCTTTTTTCGAGCCAGTTGCTTTTTGATAAACCCCAAAGAACGAGAATGATAAATAAAATGATCCCAATTCTCAACAGCCTGTCGAGGGTGTCGAGTTCTTTACCCAGAAAAGTAAGCATCAGGGAAGCAATGGCCGAGACAACACCTATGTTGCCAACAAGCATCAGCATCATCAGGATTTTCCTCCTGGCGGGCTGATTGGTTAGTTTTTCAGCCTCCCTGGTGGTGTAACCCACACCGGTGAATGCCGATCTTGCCTGGAACTTTGCCACATCTTTGGACAGCCCGGTAATCATCAGGGCCTGCGTTCCTATCTTGGTAATTGTTACAGATAGGAATACTATGATAATAAGGCTGATAAGAGGTCCCATAACTCAAATATACAAATATTCAGCGTCCGGTTTTATACATCCTGAAATTTCCTGTCTGATGAACTGCTTCGGATTATTGTACAGTTACCGGTTTTACAGAAAGAGCCTTGCACTGCGCCCCGGACAAAATGCTTGTCGGTCTGCAACTAATCAATAGAAATTTGAAATTTTTTCTGCCGGTTCCTTATCTTTGTATTGATAGATTCAGTTACAGGACAGGACAACAACTGCACATATTTTCCTTTAGGTGTGCATTCTGATAATGATCTGTCATGAAAGCTTTAAGGCATTCAAGTCCATGAATGATCAGTCCGGTATGAGCGTTGGCTCCACTGACAAGGCAAATGACAAAACCTTTGATGTTGGAGTGGTCCTGAGCGGCGGTGCTGCCCGGGGATTCGTTCATGCTGGGGTATTAGAGGCACTGTCTGAACATTCCCTCGCCCCCGGGATTGTCTCGGGCGTGAGTGCCGGTGCGATCGTGGGAAGTTTTTATTGTGATGGATTTGCCCCTGAAGAGATCTGCGAGATCTTCCGGAAAGACAGGATCTTTGAATTTGTAAAACTGAAATTCAAGCGTCATGGTATTTTCAGCACGGAAGGTTTGAAGGATGTGCTTAAAAAAAACCTTCGTTCCAGGCGAATGGAAGATCTTCAGAAACCGCTGGTCATCACTGCCACCAACATTGATAAAGGAACCACAGTTTATTTTACAGAAGGCGATCTGGTGGAGCGGGTCCTGGCATCAGCGAGTCTGCCTGTCCTGTTCCATCCTACTCTGATCGACGGAAACAATCATGTGGATGGCGGTGTGACCAATAGCTTTCCCCTGGAACCGATCGAGGACCTGTGCAACACACTTGTGGGAGTGCATGCCAACCCGGCAGGACCCTATGATCCGGACAAGGGGCTTTTGCACCTGGCCACGAACACCTTTCACCTTGCCGTCAAATCCGATATGGAAAGGAAAAGCTCCAGGTTCGACTACCTGATAGCTCCTTCCAGGTTAAGGAATTATGGTTACTTCGATGTCAGACACGGAAAAGAGATGTTTGAAATCGGTTACAGGGAGACGAAAGAGTTGCTAGCTGGGACTGTCTCCAAATTCCGATGATCAATCCCCCATTACAACAAAACTTATTGTTACCCGACCGCAAACCAATTAATTGTAGAAATGTCCATAATTATTTGTTTTTAAATTAGACACAAATTTATTCTGTACTATACTGGATGTTTTGATAAAACCAACCTGTTTGTTTAAAGGCAATAAAATCGGGGTGTATTTGCATATAACAATCTGGGTCGGTTATTGGTTAAATGCAGGTAACGATTTAGAAAAATCGGCTGCAAGCTTATTGAACCCGTTTTTAAATTCTTCCTGCTTATTTTCCAATTACACTCCTACATCTCCATATTTAGTAGTTTCCGTCCTGTTAGCCTTCCGCCGAGCATCAGAGCAATCTTCTCCCCCAGCGCATCTAAGCCGATCTCTTCACAGGTTGCTGACAGTTGTTCTGGTTTCCAGTCACCGGCCAGTTTATTCCAAATTCTTTCCCTGTCCTTTTTCGGGTAATTCTGCGAAGCGATGCCATACAGGGTGATGCCGCGTAAAATAAACGGATAGACGGTGAGATTCAATTTCGCCGAAGCGACATTCCCGCAACAAGTAACCACTCCAAATGGCTTTGTTGATGTTAAGATATGCTCCAATACCGGTCCACCCACTGTATCCAGGGCGCCGGCATACACCGCTGTTCCTAATGGTCTTTTATCTGGTTCTTCAAATTCCTTCCGAAGGATCACCTCCTTTGCATCAAGTTCCTCCAGGAATTCTTTTTCCTTCTCTTTACCCGTAACCGCTACCACATGATACCCCAGTTTGCTCAGGATTGCCACACCCAGGCTGCCGACGCCCCCGGTAGCACCGGAGACCACAATCGGTCCATCATCCGGATTTAAGGCATTGGTGAGCCTCAAAACAGCCGTCCCGGCAGTTAAACCTGCGGTTCCAAACATCATGGCCTCGCGCATCGAAAGGTTCCCGGGCAAACTGATGGCCCATTCGGCCGGGATCCTGATGTACTGACCAAATCCGCCATCAGTGTTCATCCCGAGATCATAACCTGTAACAATCACCTTGTCTTCGGCCTGGAATGCATCTGAACCTGAATGAACAACGGTACCGGCAGCATCTATTCCGGGAGTATGCGGATAGCGCCTGGTAACCCCGCGGTTTCCGGAAGCAGAAAGCGCATCCTTGTAATTAAGGGAGGAATAGTGCACCCTGATCAGCAGATCTCCTTCGGGCAGATCCTCTACCCTTCTCTCCTTCACATCTCCAGTGAAATGCCCGTCCTTTTCCTCAACCACATATGCTTCGAATACTGTATTTTGCATGCTGTATTTTATCAATGTGTCATCCAAATCCAATCGATGTTGCCATACCTGTACTTGTCGTCATTTACCAGTTTTCTTGCTCCTTTGAGATTGCCTCGTTTGTCCCTGACCACTGTCAATGCTTCGATGGTATAGTCATCTTCCTTATAGTTATAGGTATTTCCATCATCATTGTACAGGAGGTAATTGGCATTTGCAGTACCATAATGCCTGACTTGTAAGTTCTGATTTGCTTCCTGTGATGTGATGTCTGCCAACATGGGAATGATTGCACCATCTTTAACTAATAACTGTATTTTATCCAGTTCGGTTTTAATTGTGATTTCCTGGTTATTTCCTGCATAATTTCCCGTGTAAAAATCATACCAGTTTCCCGCGGGTAAGATGACAGTCCTTTCTGTTTGTCCGGCAAATACCGGAGCAACCAGGATTGAAGGCCCCATCATGTACTGATCAGTTACATTCACTGTTTTTTTCTCAGCATACGGATTTTCAACACCGTCAAGATTGCCTCCAATGGTTCTCCCCTGCTCTGCAAACCCTTCTTCCAACACCATTGCCCTGAAGGGAGGTATTCCTTTTGAATAATACTCGTAAAAAGCTGTATACAGGTATGGCAGCAGTTTCAGGCGCAGTTCGATGTTTTCCCTGACCATGTCGCTTACTTCAGGGAAGCTCCATGGTTTTTTACCGGAAGCCCATGCATTAAGCATCATAAGTGGTGAAAAACAAACGGTTTGAAACCGCCTGATCCACTCTTCGGATGATTTTGCATTTCGGATTTCAGGTGTCCACAGTATACCTGCCAGTGATGCGTTGATTAATGCTGTAACATATCCCTTGTGATCGTAATAATCACTATATAGAGTCTGTCAATAGAGTATAAAATGTTGATAATTAAAGGTATATTGTCTTTT
>CAZOXI010000008.1:0-24179 GCA_964583445.1 uncultured Bacteroidaceae bacterium
GTTTTTTTCGTAAAGATACAAAATTATTATTTACGTCATACTATACTTGACATGACACTAGTTGCCTCGCAGAACATTTATATTATAAAGGTGCTCGGGCTCCTACGCTAAAGCTACGGCGACAGCGTGCGAACCTTCATCGAGCGGCCTTACAATCCAAGCTATATATTAGCTTCGCTGAGCTCATCGCCATGGTGATTTCGGTTCATGCCCTTTTATGTTTGCTTCCTCTGAAAATAATATGCTCAGTGATGAAGGTTTCATTGAAATGCATTTTTAAATCGTCAGTCAGGCTTACCGGAATAATAAAAACATTCCGATTTCAGGTCGTAAACTTACACAAAATCAACAGATCACGTGCAGCTATACTGCGATCATTATTACTTAATCTTTACCAGTAACCTTCCCGGTGGAGCAGTCCGGACCGCTAAGCATGAACCAGTAAATTTCCCGGGACCTGTCCATTCTGAGCGGTTCGGGCGATTAAAATATGCATTCCAACTAATTTCACATAAAAAGAATCAACTTATGCGATTTATAATCTTAAACATATTGCTGTGCATGCTCACACCATTGTATATATCAGCCCAGGGTCTGTTCGAATCGGCCCTGGAAACTACCGGGAACCAGGAAAGCGATGCATATGACCTTCAGGGCGGTTTGAAAAGTGTCGTTTACACAGGATATAACAATGAGGAGGATCAGCCTTACCTTCAGAGTATCTACAGTCAGCTTAACCTGGGTATAAGCATACCGGCAGGAGGATTTGGGAATGCGTTTGCCGATCTCAGGTTCCGATACGGCCAGGAATTCGGATCGCGGATTGCAGGTATAGAACTGCGCGAGGCATATGCCGACCTGTTCCTGGGCCCTGTAACACTCAGGGCGGGGAAACAAATCCTCAGTTGGGGCGCAGCCGGGTTCATCAATCCGTCAGACCGTTTCTCACCCGTTGATCCCGTTTTCAGATCGCCGGATCCGGATGAGCAGCGCCTTGGCACCTGGGCTCTGAATACCACACTGTCGATCAGCACTACCTCCAGGCTGGAATTTCTCTGGCTGCCCGATTACCGGCCCTCTGTGTTGCTGACCGCGCCTTTTGACATGCCCGCATATATGGAAATCCTCCCTTTTACCAGCACACATCAGAAATTCACCGACAGTGGGTATGGTTTCCGCTATGACCTGCGGTCAGGAGCGCTCGACCTGCAGCTTTCTTACTATAACGGGTTTCGGAATACACCGGTGCTATCCACCGAAATATTTGCCCTGGATACTTTCACCATGGCTCCGAAGAAGATCAGCCTGGGCCAGCAACCGGTCAGGATACATTCAGCAGGCCTGAATATAACTGTTCCTGCAGGCAGCTTCCTTATCCGAACAGAGGTCGGGTGGCTGGATGCCATTGAAGACAGCCTTGACGCTGCTCCCTTCAATGAACTGGGCTATACCCTGGAGATTGAGCAATCGGGCAGCAATGTATCGCTGATTGCCGGGTACTACGGGAAATACATTTTTGATTTTGAACCGACACCCGTGGAAACTGCTTTTTTCAGCGGATCCTTCCCACCGATCAGTGAACTGCTTCCGCCCGGGACGCCACCCGATCCCGCCATCCTTACCAACTATGTTGAAACACAAGTGACAGGATTCAACAGGATGTATGAATACCAGCGGGACGAATGGATGCATGCCGTCTATGCCATCGCAGATATCTCCATGTTCCATGAACTGGTAACCTTAAAAATTCCGGGTATGTACAACTTTACCATCGGGGAACTCACATTGATGCCTGAAGTGAAATTCATGATTACAGATGGCTTAAGCGCCGGATTCGGAGCATACATACTGAAAGGAAAAGACGGATCGCTGTACGACATGGTCGCCCCGTCACTAAACGCAGGATACCTGCAGGTACAATTAAAATTCTGAAAGCATGACAGGTCCTGACTTCAGACTGGATTTCTTTCAGAAACTAACCAGGCACAATGAATTATATAGAGATACATTCAAAACAAAATAAATGTCCGCTAATACAATAAAAACCCAACATAAATGCATAACATTATTAGATACCGCTGGCTGATCATAGCAACATCCATCGCTGTTACATTGGGCGTGGCTGGCTTTTTGTCGGAAATTTCGGTCGAATCAGACCTCAAAAGCTACTTTCCATCGAAAATGGAATCGATGGTCGCAACCGACCGTATCGAGGAGAATTTTGGAAACCAGGACATCATCATGATCCTGTTTGAAAAGGAAGACATCGTTAACCCCGCAAGCCTGAAGCGAGTTAGGCAGGTCGACCGGCATCTCAACAGGGTCAAGGGAATTCGAAAAACCACTTCCGTATTCAGTGCAAATTACATTTACGGACAGGATGGTGCCATGATCGTGGAACCTGCCATACAAAGAATTCCTAAAGACAAAAAAGGACTGGAGGAACTGGAAGTCAGGCTGATGGAAAACGAGCTGGTGAAAAATATCGTAGTGGCAGAAGACCTGGGATCTACAGCCATTATTGCATCGCTGGCCGACAATGCTGATGAAGATACCGTGTTTGCAGGCATCCATAGGGTACTGGAAGAATTTCCCGGAGATGAGCAAGTTCATTTCGGGGGACTCCCTTACCTTCGCCAGCAGATGAACAAGGATATCAAGCGCGATGCGTTGATCCTCGTGCCCATTGCATTGCTGCTGATGATCATCTTTCTCTTTTTTGTCTTCAGGGAATGGCGCGGCCTACTGCTGCCCTTTATGGTGGTCCTGCTTTCATCCGTACTTGCACTGGCCCTGATCCCGATGATCGGTTGGAAATTCTATTTTATCAGCCTGCTGGTTCCGATCATGCTTATCGCCATCGCCAATGATTACGGGATCCACATGGTTGCCAAATACCAGGAGATCAACGCCTCGGAAAAGGAACTGACAATGAAGGAAATATCCGCATTGATTGCCCGCAAACTATGGAAACCCATTCTGATCACGGGGCTCACCACCATCGCGGGGATAGCTGCATTGCTGGCACATACCATGATACCAGCCAGGCAGATGGCTGTGATCGCCGGTATCGGGATCGTCGCTGCACTCCTGTACAGCATCTTCCTGCTTCCTGCGGTGCTTTCGTTTATGAAACCTTCGCATCCCGTTAAAAACCTGGAGAAGAAAAAATCTGTCAAAAGAAACCTGCTGAACAGGCTCTCCTATTATATCATCCGGAA
The DNA here is from genome assembly GCA_964583445.1 of uncultured Bacteroidaceae bacterium. GTDB lineage: Bacteria > Bacteroidota > Bacteroidia > Bacteroidales > M55B112. Next base: position 3,222 of record CAZOXI010000008.1, read on the forward strand.
CCGGCGGCGTATCCCGGCTATCACGATAGTGGTTAGCCTGGTCATTGGTACAGGCATTTTCTTCCTGAAAGTGGACTCCAACGAAGAGAACTTCTTTCCCGAAAAACACCCGGTGAAGCAAGCTTCCAGGCTGATCAATGCCCACTACGGCGGTTCTGAAAACCTGTCCATCATGTTTCGCGGAGATATGCTCGATCCGGAGCTGCTGCAAAGGATCGACGGTTATGAACAGAATCTCCTGGAGGAACCGGAGATCGACCTGGTGATGTCGTTCCCCGATGTGATCAGGGAGATCAGTAAAGCACTATATGAGCCGGGTGAAAAAATGTACGACAGGATTCCCCCTTCCAGGAATGCCGTTGCGCAATACATGGCGCTTTATAACATGAATGGGGACCCGGAAAACCTCGACCAGCTGGTGGATTTTAACTACGAATATGCACATATGATCATTCGCATCAACAGTGTCGGAAATAGGGAAGTCAACAGGATCATTCATAAGATCAGAAATATGACGGAGGATGATCCCAATGTCGCGGCCATAGGAGGATATGGGTTTGTGCGCAGTCAGTTCGCCAACCAGGTGGTAAGGGGACAATTCTACTCGCTGGGCATCGCGCTCCTGATTGTTTTTGTCATATTGGCATTGATTTTCAAGTCATTCCAGGCCGGGGTGATCAGTATCATTCCCCTGGGGATCTCCATCGTGGTCCTGTTCGGGATCATGGGAATAACAGGGGTGCGTCTGGATGCTGCCACCGCATTGCTTTCTTCTGTTATGATTGGTGTGGGGGTTGACTACACCATCCATTTCCTCTGGCGTTATAAAGAGGAGAGGCTGCAGCACAGGCCCCGCAAGGAAGCCGTGATCACCACCCTGACCACCACCGGGAGGGGCATCCTGTTCAACGCCTTCTCGGTGATTATTGGTTTTATCGTGCTGATCATCTCCTCATTTACGCCGATCAGGTTTTTTGGAGTACTTATTGTTGTAAGTATATTCAGCTGTCTAATAGGAGCTTTAGTAGTTTTACCTGCATTGGTGCTTTCATTCCGGTTCAAATTTCTTGAACCCCGGGAACCGCAGAAAGAAAGTCAGGAAGAAAAAAAGTTATTAAAAGCAATATAAATGAAATGTATTATTTAACTCGAGGTAGAAGCAGTTGAATGCAAGCCAATAGCCAGGTACGTTATTGTAGAGGATATAACATGGAATTATTATTTTTTAACACCGGAGGCACTTTTGCAAGTCAACTTCACTCAAGTTTATTTACCTCTTTTATAATTTAATTAAATTATAATATAAAATTATAATCAATATAATATATAACATTATGAAATATATAATCATTTCCCTGTGCGCATTATTTTTTACAGGTATTTCTCATGCCCAGGCTCCCCTGGAAATAGTAAAAGCAAGCCAGGAGGCCGTAAAAGTGAAGTCGTTCGAGGCAGTTTCAACACTCACAATCACAGATAGCCGTGGGAACGAGCGGATCCGGAAGAGCAGCATGGCGTCCAAAACCTATCCTGACCAGACCGAAAAGCGGATTATCAAATTTGTGGCCCCGGCAGAAGTGGAGGGGACAGGAATCCTGATATTTGACCACGAGGACCAGGCCGATGACATGTGGATCTACCTCCCTGCCCTGCGAAAAACCAGGAGGATTGTCAGCAGTGAAAAGAGCAATTCCTTCATGGGGTCTGAATTCAGCAATGCCGATATGACCGCCCCGGCCATACAGGATTTCACATATACGCTAAAAGGCACGGAGGATGTGAAAGGCACGGAATGCTGGAAAATCGCTGCAGTACCGGTGGACATATCGCTGGAAGATATTTACGGGTACAGCAAAGCTATCCGCTGGATCGGTAAGGAAGACCACGTGGTAAGGAAGTCATCCTATTATGATTTCAGTGGAACGTTGATAAAAACCATAGAAACCATTAAATTTATGGCCATGGATCCTGCCCGGGAAAAATACATGGTCACGGAAATGGTGGCCTGGAACCACGAGAGCGGCAGGAGTTCCACGATGAAAATGGACCAGGTACAATCCACAGAAACGAAAGATGAATATTTTACGATCAGTTACCTCGAACGTTAAACGGCTGATAATCATTACGCTGTCAGTACTCTTGTCAGCCGGTGCTTTCGCACAATCCCCATATTTTACCACAGGAAAGCTGATTATTACATTCTCCGGCATACGAAGCGATGTGGGGCAGATATCCCTGGGGCTGTACGATGATCCTGACCAGTGGATCGATCAGCCCAGGTACGAATACAGCTGGACCAAGGAAGAGATGAAGAACGGACGGCTCACTGTGATAATCGACAGTCTGCCCAGAACCACATACGCTTGTGCCGTGCTTGATGATGAAGACATGAACGAGGACATGAATTATACGCTCGGGTTGCCCAGGGAAGGATGGGGTATGTCCACCAATCCCTCGTTTCTTACGCTTAAACAGCCAGGATTCGAAGAAGTGTCATTTGCGTTGGATGCTGCTGCCGTCAGGTTCGAGATTGAAATGAATTACCTCAGGAAAAATAAGAAAGTGGAATAACAGATTAATACACTTCAAAATCGATTTCCAGGAACTGCGTTACCTCTTTCATCCAACGCGCTTCAACAAACGCCACATGGTCGGGATGATCGTTATAGGCCTGGTAATCCTCCATGGAATCGAACACCATGGTAAAACCATACTGGTAATCATTCTTATTACTCACCTGGTCGAACACCTGGAAATGCTGTACCACCGGGATGCCTGTCAGGATACGCCTCCCATCCTCAAGAAATTGTTTCGCCGCGGCACTGTCAGGTTCGTGCTTAAGTGAGAAGATTACGCCATGCTGGATCTGTGTAGCACCAAGGGTCTGGTCATTTTTGGGAGTACACCCGCCGGCAGCGAGGCCAGCGCCTGCCACTGCAGCAATACTGCTGTTCCTGATAAAATTTCGTCGTTTCATGGTCTGTATGGTTTGGTTACCCGGACCCAAAATACAAAAATTATCTCCATATCTGGTTCCGATAGCCAGATCTTTGTGAAGGTACCGGTTTTCATTCACGCTGCGAATATGAGCCTGTTGTAACTGAAAATCCGCTCTTTAATATATTACCCGCTTTACCTACCTTTGTAGCATGATCTCCGAAAGCACCATATGCGCCATTGCCACCTCCGGACAGGGTGCCCTGGCCATTATCAGGGTAAGTGGTCCGGACACCTTTGGTATCGTGCAATCAGTCTTCAGGCCCGCCACAGCCGGGAAAGAGTTATCCTCCTCCCCTCCCAACACCATCCATTATGGGACCATCGTTGAGGGAGACGAGATCGTGGATGAGGTTCTGGTGAGCCTGTTCCGTGCCCCGCATTCCTATACCGGCGAGGATGTCATCGAGATCTCCTGTCATGGTTCCACCTACATCCAGCAGCGGATCATGCAACTGCTCACCGAACATGGTGCGGTGCCAGCCCGGCCCGGGGAATTCACCCAACGCGCCTTCCTGCACGGAAAAATGGACCTCTCCCAGGCTGAGGCTGTGGCAGACCTCATCGCTTCAGAATCCCGCGCCTCACACGATGTGGCCATGCAGCAGATTCGTGGTGGTTTTTCAAAAAAGATCAAGGAGTTGCGCGACCGGCTGTTGCACTTTATCAGCCTGATCGAGCTGGAATTGGATTTCAGTGAGGAAGACGTCGAATTTGCAGATCGCGGGGAGCTTACGCGACTGGTGAATGAAGTAAAGGACCTGGTGGACAATCTGAAAGACTCCTTCCAGCTGGGAAATGTGCTGAAAACAGGTGTGCCCGTAGCTATCGTGGGACGGCCGAATGTAGGTAAATCCACCCTGTTGAATGCCCTGCTGAACGAAGAGCGTGCCATTGTCTCCGAGATTGAAGGCACGACGCGGGACACGGTCGAAGATACGGTCATTATTGACGGTATCCTCTATCGCTTCATTGATACAGCGGGAATACGCGAAACTGCCGAACCCATTGAAAGCCTTGGAATACGGCGCACTTACCAGAAGATCGACCAGGCCAGCGTGGTGATGCTGCTGGTGGAAGCATCAGATGGCAGAGAACTGATCATCGAGTCACTGCAGGCGATCCGCCAACAACTGGAAGGAAAAGGCAAACAACTTATCCTGGTCATCAACAAATCCGATATCGGTGATCCGCAGGTATTCGACGATGCACAGCTGCAGAAGAACGAGCATGCCTGCCGGATCTCGGCCAAGCACCATCAGAACATCGACATGCTGCGCGAAACACTGATCAATTCGGTGAGCACAGGCAGCATCAGGCACCAGGATGTGGTGATCACCAACATCCGTCATTTTAATGCCTTAAATGCTGCCTCAGGCAGCCTCGAACGTGTTCTCGACGGACTTTCAACCACCCTGCCACAGGACCTCCTGGCCCAGGACATCCGTGAAACACTCCACTACCTTGGTGAAATCACCGGCGAAGTCACCACCGACGAGATCCTCGGCAATATTTTCAAAAATTTCTGTATCGGAAAATAACGCTAGTCTGGTAAGGGGAAGCAACGCTGCGTTCCACAGTTTAGTACAATACCGCGCATTTTTTCCACACATTCTGTACAATAAAATTTGTTTTTCACAGGTTGCCCCGACAGTATCTTCAAAGTTGAATATGGACTGCAAGTCAATTGCTGCAATGCTTCCAGGCTGACCATATCTTAAACTGGTGGTTTTGGCATGGTATTTCCATGAGTAAATACCTGGCGATCATAAAAAAAATCAGGTGATGCAGCATCATAGCGAAAACAATCAGCACGACAACAATCACGACCACGAAAACCATGAGAATCACGATGATCATCAGGACCACTCCGGTTCGCACGATCATTCCGGACATCATGCCATGATGATTAAAGACTTTCGCAAACGATTTTGGGTTTCACTGGCAGCAACAATTCCTATTCTTGTCCTTTCTCCCATGATCCAGAATTTATTGGGGTATGATCTTACGTTCAGTTTTTCAGGTTATGTGCTTTTTGCTTTGTCGGCATTCGTCTATTTCTACGGGGGATGGCCATTCCTGACAGGACTGGTGGATGAACTGAAGAAAAAGGAACCCGGAATGATGACGCTGATTGCAGTAGCCATAACGGTTGCCTTTGGCTACAGCTCAGCCACGACATTTGGATTGGAGGGAAAAAAGTTTTTTTGGGAACTGGCTACCTTAATCGATATCATGCTCCTGGGACATTGGATTGAGATGAAATCCGTTATGGGAGCTTCCCGTTCACTGCAAAAACTGGTAGAGATGATGCCTGCAGAAGCTCACCTGCTTGAAGATGGAGATACCAGGGACGTAAAGGTTGATGAACTGGAAAAAGATGACGTGGTATCGGTCCGTCCCGGTGAAAAAATACCGGTAGATGGCGTAATCACTGAAGGAAAAAGCTCCGTGAATGAATCCATGGTCACCGGAGAATCAAAACCTGTAAAGAAAGTAAAGGATGAAAAAGTGATTGGCGGGACGATCAATGGAAACGGTTCGTTAAAAGTACAGGTGCAGCAGGTGGGTGACGAAGCATACCTGAGCAAGGTAATCAACATGGTGCGGGAGGCTCAGGATAAGAAATCCAAGACACAGCACCTGGCCGACAGGATTGCATTCTGGCTGACCATCATCGCACTCACAGTGGGATTTGGGACCCTCTCTGTCTGGTTAATCCTGGACAAACCTTTTGTTTTTGCACTTGAACGCATGGCAAGTGTGATGGTCATCACGTGTCCGCATGCCCTGGGACTCGCTGTCCCCCTGGTTGTGGCCATCTCTACATCCATTTCGGCCAGCAACGGCTTGCTGATCAGGAACCGTACCGCTTTTGAGAATTCCAGGAAGATAAGCCTGTTGGCATTCGACAAAACGGGCACCCTCACCAAAGGAAATTTCGGGGTAACCCGGTTCGGGGCATTGCACAACGACTACAACGACAAAGAAATCCTTCGGTTGGCCGGTGCACTGGAAAGCAAATCAGAACATCCCCTGGCGATTGGTATCATGGATAAAATAAAAAATGAAGAAGTCGAAATACCAGAAGCAGAGAACTTCAATGCGCTAACGGGGAAAGGAATTGAGGCAGATGTGGATGGCAAAAAAGTGAAAGTGGTCAGCCCGGGGTATGTGAAAGAACAAGACATTGAAATTCCTGATGAAGCCAGTACGAATGAGCAGGAAACGGTTGTATTTGTGATGGTTGATAAAGAACTGGCCGGGTTTATTGCACTTGCAGATGAAATCCGTGAAACATCACAAGAGGCTGTAAATACATTGAAAAATAATGACATTAAAGTGTATATGATGACAGGTGACAACGAAAAGGTGGCAAAAAGTGTGAGTGAGGAGCTGGGGCTTGACGGTTATTTTGCCGGTATACTTCCTGACCAGAAACTTGAGAAAATAGAAGAATTTCAGCAGGAAGGCGAATTTGTTGCCATGACAGGTGACGGTATCAACGATGCCCCTGCGCTGGCAACCGCTGACGTGGGAATTGCAGTGGGCTCAGGAACCGATGTGGCGGCTGAAACAGCAGATATTATCCTGGTGAACAGTGACCCGAAAGACATTGCGTCACTGGTGATTTTTGGAAAAGAAACCTACAAAAAAATGATCCAGAACTTTGTCTGGGCAACCGGATACAATGTCGTAGCCATTCCATTGGCTGCAGGGGTACTGTATAGTGCAGGGATACTGATCAACCCGGCACTGGGGGCAATCCTGATGAGTCTGAGCACAGTTATCGTAGCGGTGAATGCTCAGTTTTTAAGAAGAAAAATGAAAGTGAACAACTAAATATAAAAACTATGAAACGAAATTTCTGGAAAGCCGCCATTTGGGCGGGAGTAATTGCCGCAATGGTAATGTTAATTTTTGAAATGATACTGAATCCTCTCGTCCTCAATAACAGCATGTGGGGACCGGTAAGAATGATGGGGGCCATCCTGCTTGGAAGTGGTGTGTTGCCTCCTCCCGCCACCTTTGATTTTGGGGTGACAATGGCAGCGCTGGCTGTCCATTTACCTTTGTCAATTATTTTTGCCGTGATCATCGGGTACCTGGTGCGCAACAGTACTACAGGAGCAGGAATCGTCATCGGTGCCGTCATTGGCCTCGTGCTTTATTTTATTAATTTTTATGGATTTACTGCATTGTTTCCCTGGTTCGAAAATGCCCGGAACTGGGTGCAAATCGTTATACACATACTCTTTGGAGTGGCAGCCGTTTGGGCCTTTAATGCCATTTACAGAATAAAACCTGCAGTTGAAAACAAATAAAAAAATTACCGTTATGAAAACAATTTTATTAGCGCTTCTGGCAATCATCGCCATTATAATGATCATACTGGGAATAAGCGCCAGTGCTGCTCCTCCCTTAATTTCGGGAATAGGTTTTTTTGTGATTGCCGCATATTTGTATAAATACCGTTAAATTTTTTCCATTATGACTGATCAGAATTTAGAAGACAAATATTTCCAGCATACGCCCTCTGTATCTGAACCCGGGTGGGTCCCTGTAGCCAAATGGGTGCGGGTTCGCCTGGGAAACGAATATATTGCCAGCAGCCAGCGTGTGATGCTCAAGCGGGGATTCCCCCTGGTATATTTCTTTCCAAGGTATGATATCAACATGGAATTGCTTGAAAAAAGCCAGCAAAGCGATACCGCCGATGATTGGGGCAATGCGACACGGTGGCACGTAAAAACCGACGGGAAAACTGCAGAAAATGCTGCCTGGAGTTACGAAGAGCCAACGAACAAGGCCCCTGGCAGCATAGAGAAATACATCGCGTTCAAATGGGAGGCCATGGATGCCTGGCTGGAAGAAGACGACGAAGTGCGCGTCCATCCGCGCGATCCTTACCACCGCATTGATGTGTGCAAAAGCTCCAGGCATGTGCGGGTGGTCATAGCAGGTGAAACAGTCGCCGAAACCCGGCGGCCGGTGTTGCTGTTTGAAACAGGTTTGCCGGTACGGTTTTATATTCCCAAAACGGATGTGCGTCTGGATATGCTGCAACCTGTTGACCATCAAACCCGGTGCCCATATAAGGGAACAGCGTCATACTATACGGTAAATATTGGTGGCGATACACTGGAAAACATTGTATGGACTTATCCTTTCCCGAATACAGAGGTGCTTGAGATAAAAGACCTGGTTGCATTTTTTACTGAAAAATTGGATGAGATCTATATCGATGGGAAAAAACTGCCAAAGGTGAAAACGAAATGGTCAGATTAATACCCAATTTTTCCAGAAGCAGTTGAAGCAGTAAAAGTAATAGTAGAAGTAGAAGTAGTAAAAGTACCAGAAGATGAAACTAACCCAGGAAGTAAAAAAAACATTCTATGAATACGAACAAGCATGAAATAGGCATCATCGGCCTTGGGAAAATGGGAGGAAACCTGGCTTCCCAGGCATTGGAAAAAGACATTGAAGTGGTGGGCTTGACCCGTGGCGATCCTCCGGAAGAATTATTACAAAAAGGATTAATCAGCGCAAAAAATCCTAAAGATTTTCTCAATCATCTCAACTCCCCCAGGATCATATTCATGTATATACATGCCGGGCCTGCCATAGATAAATTAATCGATAACCTTGTTGATGTTCTGGAAAAAGGTGATATACTGCTCGATGGAGGGAATTCCTACTGGGGTGATTCCATCCGGCGTTACGAACACCTCAAAAAACAAGGCATACAATACATTGATTTAGGAACAAGTGGAGGATTGCAGGGTGCCAGGCACGGTGCATGTTTTATGGCCGGTGGCGAAGATACTGTGATTAAAAACGCTGAACCGGTTTTAAAAAAACTCTCGGTGGAGGGAGGCTATGTACATGCAGGTCCCCCGGGAGCCGGGCATTTTGTAAAACTCGTGCACAATGGCATTGAGTTTGGCATGTTGCAGGCCATCGGCGAAGGAATAGATTTGTTAACTCACTATCAAGATAATCTTGACATTGCTAATGTATTGCACTGCTGGAGCAACGGATCAGTGATCCGCTCATGGCTGGTTGATCTTATGGAAAAAATATACCGCGAAGAAGGAGCATTGGATAAAGTACCTCCATTTATAGAAGATACCGGTGAAGTTAACTGGCTCGTCGACGATGCCATGCATATGGAAGTACCGGTAAATGTAATTGCCCAGTCGGTAATGCAATTGTTCGCAAGCCGGGATGAAAATAAAAACTGGGCTCGTGCCATTGCCATGATGCGTCATGGTTTTGGCGGGCATCCCTTCGGATCAGATGAATCAATCAGTGAAGGAAGGATGAAAGGACGCGTTGGCAGTTTTTATTCCAAATAATCATTTTGTAATCAGTACCATAAAAAGTTCAGTATATCATGAAAAATAATAAACGGCTTCAGAATCAAACTGCTATTGTAACCGGGGCCGAATCGGGTATTGGAAAAGCCATTGCCATCATGTTAGCCGGCGAAGGGGCGAATGTTGTTGTTAATTATATTGCAGATGCCGGTGAAGCGCAGAAGGTAGCAGACGCCGCAAAAAACGAGGGCAGTGAAGCCATCATCGTTAAAGCCGATGTAAGTAATGAGGATCAGGTAAATGAAATGTTCGGCAAAACCCTGGATGCCTTTGGCCGGCTGGATATCCTGGTAAATAATGCAGGTATACAAATTGACGCTCTTATCGATGACATGTCACTTAAAGACTGGCAAAAGGTAATCGATGTAAACCTCACCGGGTATTTTTTATGTTCCCGCGAAGCCATTAAAACATTTAAAAAACAGGAAATTGACGAAAACATCTCTGTAGCTGCCGGAAAAATTATTTGTATAAGTTCTGTTCACGAGCGCATTCCCTGGAAAGGCCATGCCAATTACGCGGCATCAAAAGGTGGCATCATGCTGCTGATGAAATCCATGGCAATGGAGGTGGCGTCGGATAAAATCAGGGTCAACAGTATTGGTCCGGGTGCCATTAAAACCCCTATCAACAAAGAATCATGGGGCGAACTGGCACAGTCGATTCCCTATGGAAGGGTTGGCGATCCGGAAGATATTGCCGGGGCTGCTGTTTGGCTTGCCTCCGATGAGTCGGATTATGTAACCGGCACAACCTTATATGTCGATGGAGGCATGACACTTTATCCCTACCTGGCTTCCGGAAATTGATCCACTGCATACTTTTTTCCTATGAATTATACAATCAGAAACCTTGGAGTGATAAGCGATCGGCGAAGTGCGGCGATCGTAGATAAATATGGTGACATTTGCTGGTATTGTCCCGGACAGTTTGATAATCCTTCCCTTTTCGCGTCGCTGCTTGATACCGAAAAAGGTGGCGTTTGGTCAGTCAGTCCAAAGAAAAACCATACCACAGAACGAAAATATATTGGTAACAGTAGTGTTCTTGAAACACGAATTCAGTCAGAAGATGGTGTATCCAAAGTGACTGACTGGATGCCTTTGCAAGATACCTATGCAGGTATCTGCAGAATGTTTTCAGCCTCACCGCTTTCCCTGGAAAGCATTCTCATCCCAGCCCCGGGATATGGAGAGGAAGAGGTCAAAATCCATGCGATCGACCATTCAACAATCAGTATAAACAACAACTATTTTTTGATGGTTTCTCATCCTGTCGAAATAAAAAACAGGAAGATAGTATTCCGAATCCCTGAAAATGAGCAAGCCTGGGCTGTTCTCTCAGACCGGGAAATGAAAATTAACGGGATTGAGCAAGTAAGAAATTCATTGCAACATACCCTCGATCGCTGGGAAGACCTGGATTCAGGTTTTACTTATGAGGGCCTGTATAAAAAAGACTTGCTGGATTCCCTGAGAGCCATCCGACAGGTTACCCATGAAGCATCCGGGGGAATCATTGCTGCATTGACTACTTCGCTTCCTGAAGTGCCTGGCGGCGAAAGAAACTACGATTACCGGTATGTCTGGCTTCGGGACGCTTCGATGATTGTCAGCGCACTTACACGTGCAAAAATGAATGGTGGAGACGAAGAACGATTTCTCGATTTCATCTGTGCTGCACGGGACAATGTTACCGATTATTCAACCACGCCTTTTGTAACCGTGAAAAAAGCTGCAGCTCCTGCGGAAAAGTATCTTGATTTCGAGGGATTTGCAAGAAGTAAGCCTGTCCGCATCGGGAACAATGCAAATGAACAGTTACAGCTGGATGCGGGGAGTAATATTTTGCTGGCCGCAAAGCTGATTTACGGTAATACCGACACCCGTGACCACTGGAAAGTGATTGCCGAAATCGCAGATTCTTTGGCCGAAAACTGGTGGAAGGATGATTATGGTATCTGGGAGGAAAACATTGCCAGGCAATTTACATCGAGTAAAGTGATCATGGCGGTGGCACTGGACTTCATTTCAGAATACACAAAAAATGACGCGCAAAAAAAACGCTGGCTGAATGCAAAAGAAGCCATCAGTCAATTTATAGAAAATGAATGCATCACCAATACAGGAAGTTACAGCGTTTTTGCCGGAAGCCAGGAGGTGGACATCACTGCTGCCCTGTTTCCGGAATGGGATTATTGTCCTGCCGACACACCGATAATGACAAATACAATAAGAGAACTGGAAGCACACTTTTGCGAGAATGACCTGGTATACAGAAACCTTTTGCTTTTTAATGAAAAAGAAGAAGGTGCTTTCCTTGCTGCCAGTTTCTGGATGGCACAGTACTGGATAATGCGTCGGGACCAGGCAAAAAGTAAACGCTACATCGATGCTGCACTGAAATACAGGAACGACCTGGGTCTTTTTGCAGAAGAAGCAGATCCATGTTCAGATACCATGCTGGGAAATTTCCCCCAGAGCTTTGTCCATGCATCATGCATTGGTGCGATTATAGATTTTAACCATGCTTTTGGGAATAGTTAAATTTCACTACATCCCATTCGTACGATTTTTCAGGATATATACATAATGAATCGGGCTACTTCACCCTGTTATACCACTCTATGTACTCCTGCGTCAGTTCTGCCACTTTTTCCGGGTACTTCCCGGCCAGGTTTTCAAGTTCTTCCGGGTGGGTCTGGATATTTGACAGGAACAGGGCGTCCAGTTTATCCATGGGTGCTTCCTGCGTAGGGTCGATCGGGTTTTTCAACAGCTTCCACTCCCCTTTTCGCACAGCCCACCGGTTGTCATTGCTGTACCAGCAGAATACCTCGTGGGAGGATGGAGCGTTATTCATGATCACAGACTTCATGCTCTTTCCTTCAAATGCAGCTGTATCGTAAGGAACACCGCACAGATCCAGGACAGTAGGCAGCCAGTCCACATTCACACACAATTGTTCCCTCACTTCGTTCTCCGGCACATGATCCCGCCAACTGATCATCGCCGGTACCCGGATGCCACCTTCAAACAATGAGAACTTGGCACCCCGGTAAATGCCGGAATTGCCTCCACCGCCAAACGTCCGTTCCTCCATGGAGTGTCCGTGGTCGGACTGAAAGATAATAATGGTATTCTCCCTGATTCCCATAAATTCAAGTTTGGCCAGCAACTGACCGATCCGCTCATCCACCGTAGAAACACATGCGGCATATTTACTGCGCGGACTTTCCATATCCTGGTAATGATCTCTCCAATTCGCAGTCCCCTGCAACGGATAATGGGGCAGATTGATGGCATAATAGAGGAAGAAGGTAGTGTCCTTGTGTTCCTCCAGAAACCAATCCACCTTCTCTGCCATCAGGTCCTGGAAATAGGCGCCATCCCGCCATACCTCCCTGCCGTTTTCCCACAGGTCATGCCTGTTGGGACCGTTCCAGTAGAAAAAGTGGGAATAGTTGTCAATACATCCTCCCATATGTCCGAATGAATAATCGAAGCCCTGTCCGTTGGGCATGGTCTCCGGGGTGTACCCCAGGTGCCATTTTCCGATATGACCGGTAACAAACCCATGCTCCTTCAATATTTCGGCGATGGTTACCTGGCCAGAGGGCATGCCTTCCACACCCATCTTTGAAGACGCATTCCCCGGCAAACCTGCGGCAAGCGGTGTCCTGCCTGTCAGCAACGCTGCCCTGGACGGAGAACAAACGGCTGCTGCTGCATAGAACTGGGTAAACCTTACACCCGTTTCCGCCAGGAGGTCCATATTTGGCGTATACAGATCCTTTGCACCATAGGCATTGACATCAATAGATCCCTGGTCATCCGTGTAGATGATAATCACATTGGGTCTTCTTTCCTGATCCGGAGTGCCTGGATTGCATGCACTTACCAGGGCCCAGGTGATACTCAGAATGAGTAATTTTCCCGTTTGTAGTGGTTGACTTGTCATAATCATATATTTAACTGGCGATATCATTCAAAGTTATGTTACTTGTCTGTAAATTAAAAATAAGCGTAAAAAGCTAAGTGCTAAAATTTTAAAGCGATAACTGGCATCCAGGTGTTCCCGCATGGTGGTCTGGCAGTATTCAATCCGCAACAGAAATTATGAATATCTCGTTCCGGTCGAAAGTTGTCCAGTAAGTCTGGGCCAGTCGCTCAATATATAACCAATAGGCATCGGTCAGGATGCCATAGGTCTGTTCGCCATAAACGATGTCCTGTGCCATTCTTTTAGCAAGTTCTTCCCTGAGAGATATATGCACTTCCAGGTGATTGCATTGAAATATTGCAGAAGGGATTGCCGATACACTGTCAGAGACATGGATCAGTCCTTGTCCGATGGTGGCCCCTGTACTGATCTGGATCCCATCATTGAAGCAGCTCAACGGTGGGAAAGGTCCTGCAAAACTTTCAACCACCAGGTTGTTTACCCCCACATTGAAATATTCCATGGCCCGTATGCCCATCTTGGCCCCGATAATGGAATAGATTCCTGTATGCCCGTGTATTTCGTTGGTCAGCACAATGGCTTTCCACTCTGTCATCCCAAATGCTTCAATAGTGTTGGTAATCATTGAATCGTATACCGGTTGGTAGGACTTTGCATCTGCCGGGAAAGATGAAAACACCTTATTGTCGGGCTGTAGTGATGAAGCAAGCAGTTCCTCGATAAACCCGTAAATGAGTGATGTTGACAAATAGGCCATGGGTACGGCAAATGTGATCTGCTGCTCACGTCGCACATCGAAGAGAACAGGCACTGTGAGATACAATGGAACAAGGTCATCCCAGAGACGCAATTGCTGCTGCCTGACTTTTTCAATGATCCCGGACCTGTTGTGAATCCGCGCGATATGCTGTGCATAGGGAGAAGCACTGTTTTCCATCAGGTCGATATACTCCGTTGAAACAGGCAATCCGTCTGCTGGTTCGGAAACGATATGCATGTCGATGCCGGTCTTCTCCAGGAAATCATACCCCCCCGGGTCGCACTGGTAATTAAAACCCTTTTCCAGTGGTGATGCGTTGTACCAGATGATGCGATCAATCTTTTCCTGCTTACCGGGTACTGCATGCAACCAACTGGCGTAGGTTGCAAGAGAACCCAGTGCCACCAGGGTGATTTTCTGCCGGTATCCATCCGTTACCTTGTCCAGGAGCTCCATGGCATCAAAGACAGGAAATCCGGCTACCCCTTTTTGCATGTTGCAAGCACCCTCCTGCTCCGTCCCCCAATCCACAGATTGCACAAACGAGGACCATGAAGGCAATGCTTTGCCCGTGCCTTTGATGATGCCTACAGGGATGCCTTCGTGATGAAAGGCTGCCAGCAGCGCCTTAACCTTAACAACTGTGCTGTCAGCACTGATGGTACCATCGGAGCAGGTGATCGCCAGCACCCTGACATCATTGCATGAAAGCAGCATCGTAATCGCCCGCATGTCATCCAGGGCACCATCGGTGTCAATGATCACATGGTGGGCTGGATTTCCTGAATGGGGATATGCCCGGGTGAACAGGGCAGCAAGGATGAATATCAACAGGAGCCGGTACTTCATTTTTTCGTCATTTCTTTATATGACATCACCAGGCTGATAATCAGGAGGATCATTGCCAGGATACTGAGATAGCTTCCACCATTTGCAGACCAGCCCGGATTGTTGAAATCAATGACGAACAGCTGACCGATAATAATCGCGGCAGCGACAATGATCAATATGAGCCTGAGATTTTTCATGGAATACTATTTCTGTTTCTTGCCAGACTTCTCTGCGATCACAAGCATTTCAAAATTTTCCGTGGTAAGTGTATCGGCCCGTGAGTAGGCACCAATGGTAGCCGCAAAGATGTCAATCTGCTCGTAACCCAGGCCTTTCAGGAGCCAGGTGATCTCGCTGGGAACATAATACCGTTCATTTGATTCATAGGTCTTCAGGTTTCCGTCATCATCCTCAATCTCCGTAATATTATGATCCCTGAAAGTCATCAGGTCAAAGGTATTGCTGTGGTACCTGGCCCCGCCCTCCCCTGTTTTGAATTCGGTGAATTCCTCGACGGAATTGTACAGAGCAAACAGTCCGTTCAGCGTGGTAAAGATGAATGTTGCCCCGGGCTTCAATGCTTTCGTTGCGCTTTTGAGAATTTCGAAATTCATCTCATCTGTTTCCATCAGGGGAAATCCTCCTTCACAGAGCATGATGGCCGCATCAAATTCATCTTCAAAGGAAAGGTTTCTGGCATCCTGTTGCTGGAAATCAACATCAAGCCCCTCTGCCGAAGCCTTCTTCCGCGCCCTGGCGAGCTGACTTTCAGAAAGATCAATCCCGGTTACATTGTACCCGCGTTTGGTGAGCTCAATAGCATGACGGCCCGTTCCACAGCCTACATCCAGTATCCTGAGACCGGTATTAAAACCCAGTTCAGATTCAATGAAATCGCATTCACCCATGGTTCCCTGCGTGAACACCTCTTTGTCGTATTTCTCCCCGTAATTTTCGAAAAGGGATTCGTACCACTGCTTTTTGCTCATAGCATGTTCTTGAAAATTATTCCGAAGATATGATTTTTTCAAGAGTCATGAAGAGATATTATCTCAAAAATACATCAACACTTTGTCTTTATATCGGTTGTTTATCGTGACCGACAGTTGTCTTTCTGGCAAGGTATATCTATTATACTAAATATCCGAAAAGAACAAAAACAATGTAAGCAGCAACAAGTACTGCTCCTGCCCAGCGTGGTATTTTATTGATAAACAGCAACATTCCCAGAATAAACAGGATGGTGCCTATACTTACCGGGAGAAAGAATTGTACTGTTTCCTGGCTCACATTCACCGGGTTCACCAGTGCAATAATGCCCGCATTGAACAGAAAGAAAGCCAACACAGATCCAATGACATTCCCCATCGAAATGTCTGCTTTTCCTTTCATGGCAGCCGGGAGTTCACGGGTCAACTCCTCAATGCTCACCAGGAAGGCAAGTATCGTCATACCGTAAACAGTATCGGAAATCTGAAATTTATCCAGGATCACCTTTGAACCAATCATCAGCATTTCACTGCCTCCAATAATGGCTGCCAATGACACAATCATAAGACCTGCTGATTTCCATTTATTTGGCAGCTTTTCCTCTTCAAGGGTTTCAGCTACCTCTCCACCGGCCCTTATGGTGATCCCCTGCCGGTTAAGATAGATCAGGTAGATCATGGCGCCTGTATATCCTGCCAAAAGGAAAACTCCATCCCACCGGCTGAGGTGCTGATCAAGCAGCAATCCTCCAAAAAGCAATACTGCCAGTAGGGGGACTACCAGAAGCCTCCTGTCGATATGTTTAAACCTTAAAGGAACTAAAAGAGCGGTGATCCCCAGGGCCAGGCCCATGGCAACCATTGCTGCTCCTATGATTGACCCTGTGGCTATTCCACCAATAGACTCATAGGCACCCACAGCCCCTACCCCTAAATTCTCGGGGTCAAAGCCCAAAAAAAGCACACTTATGAGAAACGCGGAAACTTGAAAATTAACAGATACACCAACTACTGCTTTGATCAGCTGTTCTGAAAAAAATACCACCAAAGCAATTCCTCCGAGTACGAGAACAATTGCCCAGAATAAACTCATGAGATAAATTGTTTTAGAAGTTATTTTTACACGATCCTTTACCCCGGCAGGTCCTGCATACAATCAGGCAAAGTGTATAAACTCAGACCTGCTCTCCTGTCCTAATCCAGGTGGATGGTTTTCGTCATGGTGGGAATTTCCGAATGATTCTCAAAGTACTCCACGAATACTGTATCATTTACCACATAGGGCGGATTGATAGAATCCCAGTATTCATATGGTCGTGAGAACTTGATGGTCAATTCACAATCCACACCGTCCTCAATGGAAGTAAATTCCTGGCTCTTATTGGTTCGGTCATATTTGGAGACCGCCCAGTTGACAGGTCCTTCAGGAAAAGTCATATAATACCATTCTCCTCCGGACAACCTGATCTTTATGCTGGTATGGCCCGGAAGGCTGGCAGTCATGTTATAATCCTTCTCCGGTGTCAAATGAGTGGAATCCGGATACAGCATATTCACTGCAGTGCTTCCGAACATCGGATAGGTGACATGATGGGTGACCACATAATCAGTCTTATCGATGAACTCCTCCAGGTACGTCTCAAACGGGGGAATATCTGCATCCAGGCCCATGCCATCGTACCGGCTCACCAGGTTCTTCCGGATCGATTCACCTTCCAGGAACACTGCTTCATTGATCAGTTCAGTTTTGAGTGCATCATTATCCAGTGTTCCATCCACTGAGAAGTCCTGTACCAGGTTCGCCATGAATTCCGAAAGGTCGGCGTCGCGCTTTTGTCCCTGTACAATCAGTGATATGGCCAGCAGCATTGCATTGTCTTCGCTGTTCATAGATATATCGAGCAATTCTGCATCGCGCAGCCCTGGGTATTCAAAACTGAAAATTTCCAACAATTCCTGGCAGGCCTTCTCCTTTGCCCTGGCGAAAATCAGGCCCTCCTCCATAAGCGTAATGATCCGGTTTTTGGTGAGGTGTGTAATAATGTTGACATTCAACGTCGTATGATCCGACAGATCGGCCAGTCCCAGTAACGTCAGTTGTGAACCCGATGTTTCATCTGTTACCTCATTGTAATAGAATCCCGTTGCGACAAACTCCACGAAATTGGAAGAAAGTCCGATATTATGGATACTGAAGCTGCCTGCATTGTCGCTGATCTGGGTTGAAAAGGTCTCCCCTGTCTGTCCCATGTTTTTATTCAGTGCATAGATCGATATGTTGGTACCATTCAGAAACGGTCCTTTCTGCACCACTCCGTTGATGTCTTTATAGGTCTTTTCAACGGATTGCTCTTCGCATGCCTGCAGGAAAGGCAGCGAAACAATAACTGTGAACAGAATCAGTTTTTTCATGTTGTTGGGGTATCAGGGATTCATACCAAATTTACCACAACATTGCGAAAATTCCAATCTATAGACCTGCTTTTATTCTGGACAGGTAATTTGGCATGTAATTTTCCACTGATTTCCTGTTCAGGCAGGCTTTTGTATCACATCTCCCCGCCGTCTCCATAGCCTTCCCCGGCGCCACTGAAGTCTTCATCCCCGTTTCTGAAATTATTGATCCGGAATGTGAGGTTCAGCATGACAATGGGAGCCCGGTGCGAGTACAGGCGGTATGCATTGAAGTCGCTTGCTTCGATGATCGATTCATGTTGATCGGTGCCAAATACATCCCGCACCTGCAGGGTAAGGAGCAATTTGTTTTCCAGGAAGGATTGCCGGATGGCTGCATCAAATTCGAAAGTGGCTGATTCGGTTTCCTGCGCCTCGATCTCCCGGCTGTCATATTCTGCATAGAACTGCAGGCGGGTTGTTTCGGTTATTTTGAAAATGTTATTCCATTCCACTGACCATGTGAACTGTTCCCGGTCAAGCTGTTCGCCCGAGACCTCCCCGTTCACACGGTAATTGTAGAAATTCCCTGAAAAATCTGACTCCCACCAGTCGAAATGCTCCATGCTCAGCATTATCTCAGAACCAAGTGCGTAATCAGTACCCACATTTGCGAAAGTTGAGAGCATAATGTTATCCCTGTACACTTCCCGGATCCTCTCAATTTTATTATCTGTAATGCGATAATATAATTCAGCTGAAAGGAAATCTGTTTTGTTCAGCTCCCGCTGGTAACTGATTTCATAAGCATCAATATATTCAGGCAGCAGACCGGGTTCTCCCCTGCGGACATTGTATGCATCACTCCAGGTGATGAAGGGTTCGAGATACCAGCCCCTTGGACGGTCGATCCGTCTTGAATAGCTTGCCATGAACTGATTTTTCTCACCAGGAGAATAGGATAAATGCACGGTTGGGAAATAGTCCCAGCGGTCGATATTGAACTGACCCTGTTCCTCCATCCGGATATCCCTGAAGGTATATTCACCCCTCAGTCCCAGTTGATATCCGAAAGCATTGTATTCGCCTTTCATGAGCCCGTATAGGGCGTGGATGTCTCGCATATAGGAGACATCATTGCTGAAATTGGCTTGGAAATCATATGCATCGCGGACCGGATCATAAAAATAGAGCCCGTTGGATTCATTCGATTCTCCGCTCCTTCCCTGCGCCCCGGCTTCGATATTAAACGCGCTTGTAAAGGGTTGCTCGTAATTTACACGGTATTCAAACCCGGCAGACGGACCTGTTTCAATGGAACGCTGACCAGCACTCCTTTCCCCGCTTGAATTCAATAGGAAATTGACCGACTCTTCATTTCCCTCACGCATGTAGTACATCAAGTTGATGTCAAGCCGGTGCTCTGATCCGTCCTCCAGGTTGTCCCCGTTAAACTTGTGTGTATATTCGCCATTCAGGGAATAATACATCCCGCTGCGTTCCCATTCCTCGAGGTTGGTATACCTGGTGATCTCAGGGGCAAAGTTGGTCCATTCTTCATAGTCAACTGTGGAGGAACCAAAGCTGGCCCTGTCCCCGTAACGGCCGCTCAGACTGATGACGTTTTTATCATCCGGGAACCATTCGATCCCCGCCCGGCCGCTGTACCGGTTATATCCCCTGTTATAAATACCGTCGGTATCCAGGTATGAAATCGTATCCCCGGAGTAGGTTTCCTGTCTGCGTTCAACGGTGCCCGGGTAATTCCTGTCACTGTAATCTCCACCCAGGAAATAATTAAATTTTTCGGTGCGGTAATTCAGCAGGAAATCGCCTCCATACTTATCATCTAAACCAACATCTGCATGCACAAGCCCGCTTAAACCTGTCAGGGTGCGTTTTTCTGTAATGATGTTGATGATTCCCCCTGTACCTTCCGGATCAAATTTTGCTGAGGGATTGGTGATGATCTCGATGTCTTTGATCATACCCGCCGGAAATTGCTGCAGCGCCTCGCTTCCCTGAAGTACAGAAGGCCGGCCATCGATGAGTACCGTAAAATTGCTGTTGCCCCTGATGGAGACATTATCCTCAATATCCACGTCGATTGAAGGCACATTTTTCAATACATCCACTGCCGTGCCGGAAAGCGCTGTATACTGTTCACTTACGTGAACTACTTTTCGGTCAATTTTATATTCAACAGATGGATTATCGGCTTCAATGGAAACTTCCCCGATATCCAGGGATGTGCTTTGTAAATGAACCGTTCCAATATCTGCCCGGGGTCGATCTCGTGTCAGCATGATGTCGGTGAAATATGATGCATACCCGATGAAATCGATGCTGAGGATATAGTCGCCCGGCTGATCGGCGCTGACAGTGAACCTGCCCCGCTCGTCAGTGATCACGCCATTTACAATGCTGCTGTCGGGTGCAACGAGCAACGCAACCGTAGCATACTCCAGGGGAGCTTCTGCCTGTTTATCGAATACAGTGCCGACAACCCTGTAACGGGGTTTGGGGTTATCAGGCTCGTTTCCAAATAGCAGGCTTCCAGTGGTGATGAGGAGTAAAAATATAGTGTATGTGAATTTCGTCATTGTACTGTTTTAATTGCTGCATATCCAACCGAAACATGGTG
>CAZOXI010000009.1:0-23195 GCA_964583445.1 uncultured Bacteroidaceae bacterium
GTCAGCTTCAGAAATTGATGTAAATGTCATAGCTGACAGGTAAAGGTCTTCATCGTAATCCGGATTTGGATGCAATGGTATTCGGGCACCCACATTATCCAGGTATGTATTCATTTGTTCAAACAATTCTGCATGCCTGGCTGCTTCGGCATCAGCAACATTGGTTACTTCGCCAATATCAGTCTCAAGGTCGAACAGCATCGGAATATCCGGGTAATCATAAAAATGGACCACCTTCCATTTTCCTGCGGAAACCATTGTTGACATGGGTAATGAAGTTCTGTAATGCGGATAATGAAAATACAAATTTCGTGTTGACAATTCTGTAGTCGGTGTATTGCCCTGGAAAAGATCTGAAAGACTCACACCATCAAGATCAGATAATGATCGTTCCGGATCTCCACCGGCCCATTCAAAAAATGTCGGCAAGAAATCGTAATTCACCACCGGTACCGTATTGGTCGCATTGGCAGGGATTCCGGGTCCTTTCACTACCATTGGTACGCGTGTACCTCCTTCCCAAAGCCACCATTTTGCACCGTGCAGGGGTTGACTGACCTCATTAAATATATCCAATTCATGGTGACGATACCCATTATCGGCAGTAAGCAGGACATATGTGTTTTCTTCAATGCCTAAGTCCTCTATAGTCTTCATCACCATACCGAGACAGCTATCCAGGTTTTCGCCCATAGCAAACCATACAGCCGGATCTTGGTTGTCGTCCAATACATCCGGATCATCAATACCCTGACTTGCATAATAAGCCTGAAGTTCAGGTGTTTCCTGGTATTTATCACGGGTTGACTGCAGGCACTCGCTCCCGGCATGCATTGCCCAGTGAGAGATTTGCAGATAAAAAGGCTTGTTTGAAGCAACCTGATCTTCCATAAAACTGATGGAACGTTCCGTAAGGCTGAACATTTGCTTCGGATCGCCTTCTATGTTGAGGTTCCCTTCTTTATTTGTGGTTTCCCCATCATTATATGGGTAACCATAATCGGCAGGATCTCCTCTCATGTGCCATTTCCCGTAGTGTGCACAAACATAGCCCAGTGGATTTAATGCTTTTGCAACGCTATACTCTTCATCATCCAGATACATATCCGAAACACAGGCAATAGACGGATTTATAGCATAGCTGCTATTTAAATCGTAATATGGATCCCCACCGCGATTGCCCATAAAGACGGTATAACGATTATGCGGTGCTGATTGCCCGGTTTGAATACTGGCCCTGGAAGGGGAACATTGTGGTGCCCCCGAGTATGCATTGCTAAACTTCATTCCTTCACTGGCCAATTGTCCAAGGTTGGGCATTTGAAGCAATGGCATTGCAGAATTTGGCATTTCAGCATTCATAAGAACAGGTGAGCCATTCCATGCCCAGTCGTCGATAAAAAATAAGATAATGTTTGGCTGGTTTGCCGGTTCTGCTTTGTACGATGGGCTGAGCGAAACATTACTTTCTGGCATAGTTAAGACCGTGTTTGCACTGTAAATGTTTTTCAATCCTTCTATGTCACCTGTCCATTTATCAAATACCTGCCCTTCGGCTGGGGGATCTGCATTGATTACAACCTTAGCACCAAAACCATAAATGCCACTTCCGCTTCCATTGTTTACGGTAAGGTTTGATAAAATTACTTCAACCGCATACCATTTTCCCGAGGCAATTTCTTGCGTTTCTGAGGCTGCCAGTGTACCTCTATCGTTAGACAGGTAAGTGTTGTATGACCTGTTGTAAAGATAATAACTGCCATCGCCGGCATCAACTGCTTCCCATTGTACCTTGTTTATTGTAGTTGTATTGTCCCTTAAATTTGGCAAAAGCCCATTTTTAACTGCCAGTTTTTCATTTGTTTCGGCATTGCTGATATAGTCATAGATATCATCTTTGGGAATAACTGTCCACAGCATATCATAATTTGAAGTAAGCTTTGCCAGCGCAACTGTCCCGCCAGAAACTTTAAGACCTTGTCCGTCAATCACACTTACCAGGTTTACCATTCCGGCAGGGGGCCATTCTACAATACTTAAGGTCTTGTAAATTGCTGTAAAACTCACATTGCTTGCAGGCATTGTTACTATTGCGAATGGATTATTAACATCAGAAATGGCTGAACTGTCACCTGTCCAATGATCAAATACCTGCCCGTATCCAGGAACATCTGCAGTTATTTCCACGGAGGATCCTTCTGGATATTCCCCGCTACCTGCTCCGTTCACAAGAGATAAGGTATATTTTGGTATCGTTTTGTACGTTGCCGTTACAGTAACATCCCCTGCCGGCATAGTAAGGGATGTGCTTGCAGCAAAACTATCCTCAACAGCATCAACATCACCGGTCCACTGGTCGAATTGCTGTCCTTCTGGTGCCGAATTTGCACTTATATTTACTACTGTCCCCTCAGCGAATAAACTGTCGCTGCTTCCGACTACGGTGCCCTCATTTACTGTAAGCGAATATTTCGTTGTATCCTTATCACATACATCCCGGAAAATAGTTGAATCCCCGTTGATAATAATTGTATCCGCAAACACCAAACTGTCATTTTCATTACTGTAGTTTAGTATATATTCATCTACAGATATACTTTTGAGATTTGAAATTGCGTGAGGTGAATTCTGAATCGCCTTTATTTGTATCCCTCCTTTTAGGGAGATAATTTTTTCAATGATTGGCTGGTCCTCATCTGATCTAAACTCACAAATTACTACACCCGGATCATTTTCAAGCCTTAGCGATTGTGATTCACCCACAAGCATTTTCCCCAGTTGATTCCCCGCAAAATCATAAAATAAAAACTGACCACTGGTACCGTTGTACCCGTTTAATAAAACTTTAACAATCTCCTGATTTGAAGGATTTGGATGGACTGAAATATTTAAATCATTCCTTCCCTCAGAAGGAAATGTACCTGATGATACAATTGTAAACTCAACTGTCCCACTGGTTAAATGTTTGGAAGCATACAATTCTGCTCCCATGTAAAGGCTTACAGTTCCTGTTGCAGGTCCATCACAATCTTCAATATTCACTGTTAGCAAGGCATCCTGTGACATGGCAACAAGTGACATACAAAAAAATAATACGCTTATCAACAATATTCTCATTTTATTAAAGTGTTTAGGTTACAGGTCAATCAACGTATTTTGTTCCGCGTCGTATCGTATTCCATAATTCTATACATCATCGAAATAGATTTGTGCCAGCACCATCAATCCACTTTCGTAAGATAAACCCCCTTCAGCTGCATCACCCTTCTGCTGTTTCTTTCTTGTTGTGGAGGCCTCAATTCAAAATCCTGGCATTTAGCATGATTAGTTGTGTGTCAACAGTTAGTAATTATTCGGGTTATGAAAAACACATCCCGCACTCCGGCAAAGCTTAAAGTGCATACCATTATATGATCACATTTTCCGGTAATCATTTCTACGGCTCTTCCATCGGTTGTTTTCCGTGATTAATTCGTAGATCACCCGGTCATTTTTTCGTAAATAGAAACTCCGGTCACGTTCTTCCGCATCCACCCAAACAGAAATCCAGGCACCCATATTCTTGTATTTTACAGGTTTTGAAACAGTTCCGTTTGCATTAATCAGTTCGCCTGTTCCGTTTTCATTCAGATAGATAGTCCCGTACCTGTTGCTTTTCCAGGTGCCTGGCAATTTCTGGCCCGGTATCTGTTCATAAGGATATTGGGAAGCTACCCGCTCTTCCACATCTGCCCTGATATCTTCAAAATTCACATTCTCAATCTCATACCCCCTGGCATACAAATGAGCAATTTCCATCATGCTCCTTAAAAAAACCTGCGGGTAAGCAATGTTCAGGCAGGTGTGGTTGATGTCATCATACAACACCAGCTTGCATTTGCCACCGTATTTCTTAAGTTGGTCTGCATACCGGATGCTCTGACTGTAATGACATAACCAATCATCCTTTCCATGAAGTAGCAGGGACTCCGCCGGTTGTTTCCGGACCTGGTAATAGGGGGAAGCCTCCAGTTTTTGCTGAAACGTGGCCAATCCGAAATCAGCACGGGCTTCGGCATTGGGAAAATTAGACCTGGTTGTATCCAGGTCCAGTATATTGTACATTCCTTCCCGGCCTACATACACTTTGCATTGCACATAACGGTGCGCCAGGATTGCTGAAAGCGTGGTACCTGCAGAACCCCCGCTGAAACCTATACGTGTCATGTCTGCATGATATGTTTCGGCATGCTCCCCGAACCATGCAATGGAATTTTCCAGGTCCTTCAGGGCGTCATGAAACGTGGCTCCATTCCCTTTGCACCTGTAGGCAAGGCCGACATAAATAATGCCCATCCTGTTACACAGGAAATCACAATCAGCCGGTAATTGGGCCGCCGGAACCGACTGAGCATCACCCCCGTTCCAGCCACCGCCATGCACGAAAAACATGACCGGCATTTTTTCCGTGGGTTTGTCAGGGACACAGATCTTGATCGGAATATCGTATCCACCTGCACGTACAGCAATATCCTCAAAGACCTCATTCCCTGATAATTTTACGGTCAGAATCAGAACAAGAATGGTCAGTATGTGTGCCCTTGAACTCAAGTTGATTTCATTTTACATGCGATTCCGGCAAGCATAGCAGGCGAATCCACCACCAGCAAAAAGCAAGTGTTGAATACGAGAAAACAAAGTATTGCTGGTTTTTTCATCATTGTTTAATCTTAATTATGATACGCTACTTACTGATCAGTATTCTGCCTGTTACGTTGGTACGATCGCCAATGATCTTGTACAGATAGAATCCATGGTCAAGTTCCGATACATCGATAGGATACTCCGATTGATCTGCTTTTGTATGAAGTACCGCGGAACTGGTCAGTGTACCATCCACGGCATAGAATTCTATCAAGAACTCAGCATCAGCGCTGTTTTGCACGTCAAAAAATACTTTTCCATCAGATGGATTGGGATATACGGTTATTCCACCATCAGAATAGTGCAGATTCCCGACGCTGACCAATGTTGAGACTGCTACAGTATCGGAAGAAACGCTTTCATTACCTGCATCGTCATAAGCGGTAACATGATAGTCATAAGATGTTTCCCGGGTGAGTCCTGTATCGCTGTAGTTCAGAGTCTCTGACTCGTCCACTTTGACCCCGTCGCGATATACATTATATCCCGCCACTTTCACATTATCGCTGGAAGCTTCCCAGGTCAGATCAATCTGGCTAGCAGATATTGCCTGTGCCTGTAGATTATCAGGTGCTGATGGAGGTATAGTGTCTGAAGGAACTCCCAAAGTTTCAACAGAAATCGTATCCGATGAAATCCCAAGGTTTGAGGCGTCATCAAACGCCCTGACAAAATATGCATATGACGTTCCCACTGACAGTCCAGCATCTGCATAAATTGTGTCAGAAGTCGTCGCCAGGTAAAGCCCATTTCGATAGACAAAATATCCAGCCACTCCTACATTATCGGTGGATGGATCCCACTTCAGGCTGATCTCGCTTTCTGAATCGGCCTCTCCATGCAAATTTACAGGTGCAGAAGGATTCTCAGCATCAATCCTGGTTACATACCTGGGTGTGGAACCGGAAACAGTCATTTCGGTGGAAACCCGGTAGTTGTTCTCGGAATACGTTCCCAAAATGCTAACATCAGCAGCAGTACTTCGGGCCACCGCATGCAATCCTGACATTCCATTGCGAAGAAAACTTCCTTCAAGGGAGGCAGTTGCATCACCAGATGCCTCAACATACGTTTGCATGGAGACCGTTTGGTAAGCAGACTGCACAATGAGGTTCCCGTTGTTGATGCGGTAGCCTACATTCGGATTTCCAAAACTGGTGGTATTCAGCACTTTTATAACTCCGTCTGATCCGGGGTTTAATTGGTAAGATCCAAAACCGGTAATGGCCGGATCACTTTCTATGGGATGGTATGTATTGGCAATGATTTCCAGATCGATTGGTCCACTGCCTTCTGATTCCACCGTATAAAAAATCTCACCCTCGCCCCCGCTGAGATAAGATTTCATCGTTGGTGATCCGTTAATAACAAACCCGTTAAATGGATTGTTATAGAAGTTGGAATAAAATGTCAGTATTCCGTCACCTTTAATATTCACTGCCGTACCTGAAGGATAAAGGTCCCTTGATTCAGATGCTTTTGGAGCGATATTTTCCTGGAATTGAATTGCCAGTGCCACATCTTCGGTAAACAAGTTCCAATCTAAACTTCCCTTAATATCACGGAACAATCCTGGATTGGTCTGCATATTGTCGATCGTGATAGGTTGGTCACCAGTTTGAATATTCAGACACAATCTGATAGGTGCAGTCATGTACCAGTTTACATGGTGTCCGCCACCCATTGATGCCAGGTCGACCCCTTTATCGGCATTGGCAATGGCAATATTCACCAGGCTACAATTATCACCCACTGCCCTGATCGCATACGGCCAATCATAGATGACGGTCCCCACACTGGTATCAGCTTCATTGTATACTTGTTGCGGACGAATAATAAGGAGTCCGCGGATCCCTGAGCCTTCCTGCATGGTTATGAATGCATCCTCACCCGGGTTTTCCATATCAAGATAACTGAGAAGTATACTTCTTCCATGTCCTGTATAGATAGGTACATCGTGTACCCCACGTAATTCAACACCGGTGGGTACTTCCAGGTTCCCGTTGATCCGGTAGGCACCTCCTGGAACATACACGGTTCCTCCGCCATATTGTTCAGCTGCGGTAAGGGCCGCTTTGAATGCATCTGTATCATCGGTGAGCATATCTGCAACCGCACCAAAGTCACGCACATTGAACAGACTGTTCACATCCACTTTTGCAGGAAAGAAATAGTCAGTGGAGGTATGGGATGGATAGTCGTGCCGGTACACTTCATAATGACCTGTAGTATCAATCACGATGAAGTTGGTATCGGGGTTCATTGAAGTGATCTTTGGTGCGCTGTTTTCAAAAGTATTACCGGCTACAGCTGCCGCATTCACAGTTGAAGCGAGGTATATATGCAATTGTCCCTCCTCGAGCGTTTTACTAAAGGTGTTCCCATATGCTACCAGGTTACCATTTGAAAGATAGATTGCATAATCATCATTCCAGTCCTGGAAATGGCAGTTTGTAAACCCCAGGCTGCCAGTGGCACTATTGACAAGCCTTCCTGTACTGCTGAAGGATACATCATTAAATGTTAACATTCCCTGGCCGGGCTGATTCACTGCCAGCGCTCCCTCTCCATCCACCTGGATACTCCCGTTTGTTAAAGTCCAGCCCTGTGATTTATATTTAACCGCATTGATCCCTGTACGGCAGTCTGTAATATCAAAATCATACACTTTCATATTACTGGGATTGCCACCTGCACCGATGCTGATCGCAACATCATATCCTTTGATATGCAATGCACCTGCGATCCCGTTGTCACTCTGCTCAAATTCAAGTCCAATGCTACTTAAGGACCGTTGCGCACTTAATATAGCTACTTCAGAAGGAGCCCCTGCCAAACCGGATTCTGCCCAGTAAGCAGGATCAAAGTCAATGGAAGTCAGCCGTGGAACAGCTGCTGCTTTATTCAGAAGCACACCTTTTTTAACTGGCGAACCGTATACATTATGAACGTTGGGATGTCCAACTGCCAATCCATTGCTCCGCTGGAACCTGATACCCTTGTAAGCATTAACCAGCGTCACATTCATCACGGTCTGCATCTTGGCCTCGCAGCGAATGGTGTATGGATAGGGAACAGGTGCTGTGGCGTCCTGTTCCGGGTAGAAAATCGTCAGATCACGAATACCACCGCTGGCACCGATCTTCAACGGTGAGGCAATTGAGACATCATCGCTGTCTTCCCCTTTTGAACCATAGATATGAAGCACGGTTCCCGCGATGGTCTTATCCTTCGCAGTCGGCTTTTTCCAGTCACCCCGCAGGGTCACCCCGTCCGGCAGTACGAGGTTCCCGTCGATCCTGTAATCTCCTTCCGGCAGGTAAACCACTCCACCCGGTGCATTCCCGCAGTCATCAAGGGCCAATTGGATCGCCTGCGTGGCATCCGTCGCTCCTGTATTGTCTGCAAGATAAGGTGCTTCGGTGGCATCATACTGTATGATCGCTACATCGGAATCGGACCAGTTGGTCTCCACGATCCGTGTATCCGGGGGTTGCGGGATCCTGGGCAGGTCCACGCCCCACTTGGCGCCCATTTCATAAATGATTTCAGTATGCTGGGCCGCAGGTATGTCGGAATTGTAAATCCTTACTTCACCTACCATTCCTTCGAAATACCGCCCGCCACCGTCCATGGCCCCTATGGTCAGCGGCAACCCGTTGGAGAAATCTGCCGGTTGCACCTGTCCCATCACCTCTTCCTCTGTTGCCGAACACCAGTAGGTATATACGCCGTTATCCGCATCATAATTAAAGGAGAAGATCACCGGCTGACCGGGTTGTATCGCTGCTGATCCATTGTTTTTCGAAGGACCAAGATTGGCCTGCAGGTTCCCGGTGGAAGAGTAGCGCATCATGAAATCTGAGTTCACCGTTGTGGTATTCCCAGCGAGATCATTCCAATTCTCGATTACTGATTCCACGTACACAGCCGCAACAATGCAGAAACCTGTCGGATTGGCTGCCTGGTCAAGTATGGTATCGGAATCTTCTGCCGATAACAACTCCATGGAAATGTGTCCGCCACGAAAATCGATGCCATTTAACCCGTTATCAAAAGTCTTTGCTGCAGGATAGATCGCATCGCCATCTCCGGGAATGGCAGTGTATGCATTTCCACTTTTATCCTTCCACGATGTGACCACATCAGCGGCATCGGTAACAACCATTGTATCCACCGATGCATCCAGGTGTATTAACAGCCGGGCCGTATCGCCAGGGTCCTGTGCCCTGGTGGATGCAGCACTGATAATAAGTGCGAAGAGGGCTATGCGGATCTTTATCATTTTGACAGTAAATAGCGGAGTGATTATATGTAAATTTTTATGAATCGTTTTCTGACTGCGCAGTGTACCATTTACCATGTATACTGTTTACCTCATACACCATTTACCTTCTACACCAGTAAACCGTGAACCGCTTCACCGGTATACAATTTACCTTGAAAAGGTCTGTGACCGGATCTGCTCCAGCTCGCGCTTCAACTCCTTTGCCTTTTCCGGGTACAATGCAAATACATTATTCTCTTCGGCGGGATCCTCCGCAAGATTATACAGCCTGGGGACTTCATCACTGAACCTGGACATCCTGTCTTCCGGCATTCCGTCAGGAGGTGTGGGATCGATATACTTCCAGTCTCCTTTGCGAAGGGCATGCATCCCCTTCGAATCAGCCGTGACCATTGTAATGCGCGGGTGTTGATGCTCTCTCATCAATAACGATGGCAGAAAACTGTAACTGTCCGGGGCCACATCTTTATCCTCCGGGAGTCCGTCCCCGGTAATCTCTGATACGGTGGCAAAGATGTCCGTCAAATTAACCAGGTCATGAGAGACAGCCCCCTCTTCAACCACACCCGGCCATGAAACGATAAAGGGAACATTTGTCCCACCTTCCCATATGGTATGTTTTCTTCCCTTCAGATCTCCATTAATCTTCAAACCATATTCAATGGCCTGACTTTCGGGATCATCAGGACCATTCCCGGGGATAACACCGCCATTGTCGCTGGAAAAAATAATGATGGTATTTTCGTAAAGATCCAGGTATTTCAATACTTCAATGATCCTTCCAACGCAGAGGTCCACGTCCTGGATAAAATCCCCATACGGACCACAACCGCTCACCCCTCTCATGTAATCCGAAGGTGTGATGGGACGGTGGACAGCCACGGAAGCAAAGTACAAAAAGAAAGGAGTATCAGATGATTGCTGCTTCAGCCAGTCGACCGATCGATCAGTCAGCACTTTCATCACATCCTTATTCACACGCTGCGGGGCATCAAATCCTTTATATTTGGGACCATAATAGGTACGTGAATAGGGGTGCATCTCCTTGCTGCGTAATCCGTAGATCTCATCATTCTCAACATACACGCCCCAGTAGTCGCCATGATTTTGCGGCACTGCGAAATGATAATCAAATCCAAGGTCGAGCGGACCCGGTGTTAATTTGCCGGTGAAATCACAGGGCTGTGTATTTCCATATCCCAGGTGCCACTTCCCGATCGCAGCCGTGTTGTATCCTTTGTCTTTCAAAATATCAGCAACCGTCGTTCTGTCCGGATCAGGCAGTAAGGCGCCATTGGGATCCACCACGCCATATTTCATGGATGTTCTCCAGGGGTAGCGTCCCATTAAAAATCCATATCGCGTGGGGGTGCAAATAGAAGCCGGTGTGTGTGCATGGGTGAACTTCATCCCTTCTTCTGCCAGGGAGTTGATGTGCGGAGTGCGGAGAAGGTGCTGGTCTGCTCCGTAAGCATTTACACTACCATAGCCGAAATCATCGGCAAGTATAAAAACGATATTTGGTTTTGCTCCCTGTGCTTCAAGAACGGGTCCAACAGAAAAAAGCAAGATTGATGAAACGATGATGTGTATTGTAAAACGCATTTGATAATGATTTTAAGGTGTTAATTATCAATAAATCACATAATAGTTGAGCCCTGACCGTTCTGGAAGTAACTGCCATGCTATTTAACAACGGTACTAATCGAAAACGTTGATATACCAGTTTTGCTCATCCAACAAATAATTATAGATCTCTTCTCTTTTCCCGGCCGGAAACTTCTGGGACACCAGCTTTGCAAGATAGGATGGATCGTCCCTTCTTTTTGCAATCCGCATGAGATCATAGAACCGTTCACCCTCATACGCAAGCTCACGGGCACGCTCGTCGATTATCAATTCCTCAAGGTAATATCTTATTTTTTGATCATCTCCGGATAGATCAATATAGTCGATCACCTGGTTTGTTTCCGGATCGTGAATATAATTGATACTGTAGACATGCAAGCCATCCGTTGTGCCGCCGAATCCTACCCTGCCCCTGACACCTGAGCGTCCACGCAGGTCATATTTCCGAAAATAACTTCCGTCGTTGACAATAAACTCAGCCTTGATCGACCGGTTTCCAAGTACACCATTTTCAATATGCTTCCAGTGCACAAAGGCCTCTGCCAGCCACAAATGAATACCTGCAGCCCTGTAGATGGTAAAGTTGGCATCCTGAGCATACCTGCTTTTTCCAATCGAATATTTATAGACAGCAGTATCCACCTCTCCAATAAGTGCACTTGCTTCCTGGAATTCTTCCTCAACCTTTAAATTCAAAGCGTACCGTACAATGGATGGGCTTAAATAGGAATTCCCACTTCTTATATACACATAGGATACGCCGTACCCCCTGTAAAAATCACCCGGATCACCCGGATCGATAATTTTAGTGCGTTGGGGGTTGGTCTGGTCCCGGTCGATCCGGTAATTATCGAACAATGACTCCCATAACACAACCGATCTCCTGGTTGGCTTCAGCATGAAGTTATGGGGATCTCTCCAATCGAAGATTTCCTGGAGCCGGTTTTGTTGAAAGTACGATTTATTGAACCATAGGGTATAAATATGTTCAATCGGATCCACATCTGTATAAATGTTTCTCCAACTGTTATTTGAAAAGGTTTCGTCCAGCTGGTAACGTACATCAGGTGCGGATAAAATGACCCGTTCAAAATTTTTCACTGCTTTTGCCAGGTCTCCCTGTGTCAGGTACATTATTCCCAACAGGGAATGCATCGCATAAGGATTCCAGATGGTCACTTCCCAGGTTTCATCATCATTGTATCCATAATGATTGACACCAACAGCAACAACTGTATCACCCGGATTGTTGATTCTTTTTATATCACTCTCAAGTTCATTTGTAAAATAATCAATGACCAGGTCAGTATCATAATACTGCTTCTCGAGTATTATTTCCGCATTATATATAGTATCATTACTATATCCGTCAATTCCGTAAGTAATGTGAACACTATCTATGTAGGCTCCGGATGAGTTCAAAAAGTTATTCACCTCCTCAATGCTTGTCAGGGATTCGGGGATGAAAGGTACCTTCCCGTAAATCCTTACCGCATTGAAATATGCCCATGCACGCATACACAAAACCTCACCGTAAAGCCTGTCATAATTGGTTATCGGGCTTGTTGCATCCAGCACTTCAGGATGGAGGTTTTTAAGAATGGTGATGAAATTATTGCACGCTGAGATCAACCTGAAGAAATTGGCTGGTGAGGCATACTTGTTATTCGGTGATATATCAAAGTTATAGATTTCGATCATATCCGGTTCAGCATTTTCCGTCACCTGGAGCAGATCACCGCGCAGTTCACCAAGAATGACGATCTGCTCAACAAGTTTTGTCTGGAGTCCGTAAAGCCCCATTGCTACCGAACGGTATTCATACCAGTCGTCGTACAGTTGGTCTTCTGTGATGTTCACTTCCTGTTCGGGGTCAAAGAACTGCTCACAGGAAGCGCATATAATAAGAGATAGGATCACTCCTCCAATTGCTGAAATAAATCTTCCGTATTTTTCCATTCCTACTACTATTGTATTAGAAGCCTAGTTTTATCCCCGCTAAAAATCTCCTGGGTTGCGGAGTTAGCCCATAATCAATTCCCTGTGTAAAATGTGCAGTGGAATAACTGAAGTCGGGATCGTACCCGAGGTATTTCGTTTGCACAAACAAATTTGAAGCCGAGATATAAATTTTCGCATTCCTGAAGGCCAGGAATTCCTCTGAGATATTATAGCTCAGGGAGATGTTTTTCAGGCGCAGGTACGAACCATCCTCAATCCACCTGGTAGAAAAAGCCGCGTTTCCCTTGACATCTTCATAAATCGCTCTCGGAACCTTTGTTTGCTGTCCTTCAAACTGCCAACGTTCAAGCGTTCTTGTACTTTGGTTTTCAATACCGGTCATCCGTTCGTTCTTAAACCGCACATAATTAAAGATCTCATTACCTCCGATCAACTGGGCAAACAGATCAAGCTCCCAGCGCTTATACCTGATGGTTGTGCCAAATCCGCCCCAGTAATCCGGCATTGAGGAACCTATAACCGTCTTGTCCAGGTTGTTGATAATTGAATCTCCGTTCAGATCCCTGAAAATTGCATCTCCGGCCTGGTAGGGTACAAATTTATTATTTACCAGGCCACTGTTTGCGGCCTCTGCCGCAGTGGAATATACCCCTTCAAAAATATATCCATAGAAACTGTTGGCCTGTTCTCCGGGAATGTTGACAATTTCAGCGCCTTCAACCTGGGTGATCAACTGATCTCCTGTTATTTCCGTAACTTCATTTTTGACTGTTGAAAATGTTGCATGCAGATCCCATTTGAAATCAGGCATGTCAATAACACGGTAAAAAATATTTGCATCGATCCCCATGTTCCTCATTTTGCCTCCGTTTTCGGCCCTGTAGGAATAGCCAAAGAGCGATGGCAATGGTGTAAAAACAAGCATATTGTCAGTAATGGACATATATGCATCGATACTGGTTCTCAGGCGATTGCCCCACAGGGCAATATCAACGCCGGTGTTTACCTGTGATACTGTTTCATAGGTAAGCTCCTTGTTTAAGGAAGCGGCAGGGACCAATCCGACTGTCTCCCGGTATTTAATCGCCTGGTAATAGTTGGTAGCGTTTGATTCACCGATATCATCATTACCGGTTACACCATAGCTAAGCCTGATTTTTAATTCATCCAATGCAGCCTGATCTCTCAGAAATGATTCGTTCGACAGACGCCAGGCAACTCCGGCTGAGTAGAACAGGCCAAAAGGTACACCCCCGATTTTAATAGTGTTCAAAGCATCATCACCTATCCTGGTAGAAGCATCCAGTGAGACTGAAGCTACAGCAAGGTACTTGTCCCTGTAGCTATAATTCAGATGTTCATAAAATGACAACCAGTTCCAGGTTCGGTTTGTACCGCCAATTTCACGTAAATCATTTCTTCCATCCTGTAACCTTCTGAATTCATCATTCTCACTGGCATTTTTTGTTAATGCCCAATCATACTGGTACTGATTAGACTGAATATTTGTGCCGGTGGCAGATGTAATCTTATGGGGTCCGACACCCTTAACAAAATTTAATGCCGTATTATTATATAAGGAATACAAGCTATTGTTTGCCGCTTTTGCCACATTAATGGCCTCCCCACTATAATAAAGCTCCATCCCTTTATTTGCCTGGTATACCTGTTCCTGCATGATGGCATAGTTAACACCGAAATTGGAACCCAATTGCAGATGATCACTGAATTCAGCATTAAAACCAAGTGCAACTGTTGAGTTAAAATTATCGTTTGTGGCCTCACTGTTTTCAACTGCCGCCAGCGGATTACTTACACCAAGTTCATCCACATCGGCAAGCAGACCAATCTCAATGCCATCTTCATCGTACTGGTATGGATTATGCAGGGGTGATTTAGCAAGACTGGTCATAATAGGACTTGTCTCCTCCACTCTTGCTGATTCCATCAATGAAGAATTATTGTAACTAAGCGATACACCTGAGTTCATTTTCAGCCATGTGAAAATATTGAGCAATCCCCGGAACCTCAGGTTATATCCATTGAATGAATTGGATTTAATAATTCCTTCCCCGTCAACAAAACCAAAGGATAGTCCGTAACGCGCAATTTCATCGCCTCCTTTAACCCTGACGCTCAGATTTGTATATGCAGCATCCTGGAATATCAATTGTTGCCAGTCTGTATTGTGCTGGTACAAAATATAATCATCATCGCCGGGTTGAACAAACAATGGTGAATACTGTGCCCTGATTACTTCCTCTTCCGTGCCCGATGAAAACAACACTTCACTCATCAGCGTTTTATGCTGATTTGCATTTAACTGGGGAATCAGGTTGGAAGGGGCCAGGGAGTATCCGCGGCGCAGGTCAAGTTCAATTAATGTTTCCGTGGCACTTGGATCCAACGTTTCAATGAGAATAAGCCCGTTCGAAGCCTTGGAACCGTACACCGCTGTGAGTGCAGGATCTTTCACAACCGTTGCTTGTGAAATATCCAGCGGATTCACAACAAGCAACTGGTTATACTCGAATCCATCTATAATGGAATTGAAAACACCGGATCTGACGATAGGGATCCCGTCAACTACATAGAGTGGCGCATTCGTCGTGTTTAATGAATTCACCCCCCGTAAAAAGGTGGCAGCGCCGCTTGCGAGGTCACCCGAACGATTTAAAACCAGCAAACCTGAAGCTCTTCCCTGCAGATACCGGTCAATCGAAAGGACTGGTGTTTCGATGATATCATTCACATTGACTGCATCGAATGCAAACGGCAGGTTCTTTCTCAATTCGGGAATATTAAGAATGGCTATTTTGTCCTCACCTGATTCCAACTCATTCGAGGTCAGGAAAACGTTCACTTCGGTCTGATTGTCCAGGTAGATCCTTTTTGACTTGTATCCACTTGACGGAGCAATATTGAGCCAAACATCCCCGGAACTACTCTTCAGACTAAATTCTCCCTTTGCATTCGTGAAGACCGGCAGGTCACCGGAACCTTCCACAACCACCGACACATTTTCCACCGGTTGATTTGCTCCATCAACGATTGTCCCTTTAATTACCAGTGAATCCTGACCATATACTGTCAACATAGCAATCAGTAACAATACTGTTACGATCGCTGGTTTTTTTTGATTCACGAAATCTATATTATTCATTGTTAAGAGTTTTTGCCTGCCCACTTAAAAAACATTTCAGTTTGCACTTAATAGATTCTATATTATGTGGTAACCGCATCTTCTTCTGCTTTAATTTTTTGCTCCTCTGAACTCCAGGTAATCGAGCACCAACCCATTTTTTGATGTTGTACCCGGACCCTTATACTCAATCCGTATGTTAGCGGGTCCATATTCAACCTGGTTTTCCACATACATGTCAAAAGAATTGTAGCGACCGTCAGGCAGGTAATATTCATCCGGTTCAACACTGTATATAAAACCTTGATTTTCAACAAATTCATCATAATCGAAGGTTCTCAGTAGTTCCCCATTTACATAAATATCATAGATCCCACCGATATCCATGTTGGTCCTGAATTCCAATACATATTTCCTGGGAAATAAATTTGAGGTTGAAAATTCAATAGAAAATTCGCCTGAATACCCATTGGAAAACTCGACTTTCAGGATACTGTCATTCGAGG
Source organism: uncultured Bacteroidaceae bacterium (assembly GCA_964583445.1). Lineage (GTDB taxonomy): Bacteria > Bacteroidota > Bacteroidia > Bacteroidales > M55B112. Next base: position 16,211 of record CAZOXI010000009.1, read on the forward strand.
CAGAATTCAGATATTCCTGGGTGGGCAGCAATTGTGTACTGCTTTGGACTTTTACCGCTTCATTCCAGACATATTTACTTACACCTATTTGATCCGATAAAAACTCACCTTCATATCTGTCTTCACCGGCGTACAGGAATTCAGGCACTTCAAATTTTTTGTAACTGTATGCGTACCCATTACTACATATATATTTGTCCACAGGCGAATAGTCAATTTCCACATATTCTCCCAGGATATTTTCAAGCTCAAGGGGAACATCAGGAGAAACCTGCAAAAAAGCATCAGGTTCGAGTTTATTGGCAAAAATCCCCTTATTGATAAGGTATGGGATCAGTACTTTATTTTGCCATTGTTCAGGTATATCGCGGTAATCAGTGTATTGTGCACCCAGGTTATCCGCCATGGTATTTAAGGCTGCGTGATAATCCTGCTTATATGGAAAGACGATGGTTGCAGCAAAATCCCTGAATTCGTGTTTAACCGGGAAATAATCCAATTCAAAAGTATTGATGCTGGTCTGCACAGAATCATAGATGGTATTGTCATTTTCATCGTACCCGATGGGAACACTCAGAGCCAGGTTCAGAAAAACGGAATCTTTACTGTCAATAAAATCACTTAAGACTGTATTCGTATCCTGGTAGAACTGGTATAGGTTGGGTTTCGGCTCAATCACATCATTCATTACAAAATACCTTCCGTTTAAATAGAGCGGACTCTCGGAACTCACCATTACGCCATCGACTATAACGACACTCCCGTTTCTCTCGAATTGAGCAAATTTCGAAGAGAGCATCTGGACCATACGTTTTTCAACAATATTCGAATTGTTGATGACATGTGTGCAAATATGGTATTGTAAAATAACACTGTCAATCGGCTCAGTAAAAGATTCGATTGCAGCATTTCCCGGTACAAAAACCGTGTGTGATACATCCGTTTGACGCAATAGCGTATCCAGTTCAGCATCCTGTAAAAGTTGAACGAACATTGATATAGACGAATCACGCTCCATTGCATTCCAGATCGTATCATTAACCGTCTCCGGATAGTTATGATAATAGGCATCCCAATCAGGATTACATGCATTCAGCAAGACGATACCTGTTACCAGTGCCAATAATGTGATATATCTCATCGTGTTTTGCCTTTAAAATGGTTCAAACCTCACTGCATCCCAAAGAAATTTTCCCGGTATCAGTGTTTTGATTGTAACAACATGTGTTCCGTATTCAGTGTAGCTTACAGAACCGGCATATTTGGTTTCGTAAGGATTCCTGGAGTCAGCCCCCGAGGTAAAATCCAATAATCCACTGATTTTTCTGCCATCTATAAAAACTTCAACAACAGCATTATCCTTGCTGTTTGCCTCCCCCCGGATGTACACCCTGTAATCACCGGGAATCTGCGGTTCAATCTCGTATGAAATCTCAAAATCGCCTACCAGTTCCAGGTAATCATTTCCCCAGGCCCTGATTCCCTCGGCCGATTTTTGATAATAGAGGTCTGTTCCCGACCAATCCATATACTCCAGCTTATCCACATCGTCAACAAAGTAGGTGCCCGGATCATTTTTCCGTTCATTTATAAATGTGTTCTCCGTGAACTGGTAATTCTTATCATCCCGTTTAGGCGTTTTTACTGTCAGGACCTGGTCGATAAAATGTAGCGATCCGGTTTGGGTTAATAAATTACTTGCATCATAGAAAATGCCAACAAAATCCACGATGGTTGTATCCCCTCCGTTCACAATCGTATCGAATACCTGTTTTCCCGGATTGATCGCAACGTCGAGACCGGTACCGTCAATGTTCATAGGGACCTGGGCGACGGTATTGTAAAGTGTCGCATTTCCCTCAAAATCGTCAATAAAATAATTTCCAACAAGGATATGATACCCTACAAACTTGTTCAACGGGTTGTTCCTGTCTGTGAAATCACCGGCATCCGGGCTGACATACTCCACCAGGTCATCGAACGATGCAATACCCATGTTTTCAAAAACGGCATCGGATTCCAATAGCAATGTGTAGTCCCGTGAGATATCTTCTTCATTAGAATTAATCGCTAATAAGGTATCGTATGCGGTCATATCAATTGCCGCTTTGAAAATGGAATAACCGGGAGTGAATTCCAACCATTCATACGTTGTAAAAGTAACGGGTTGCAAAGCTTCATCGATGTAATGAATGTATCCATTTGACAATTCGATATTGGGGAAAGTGACCCTGGCCTGGTTGTTGATTCTATAATATGAAGAATCCTCGCTGATAATAAAACTTACAGTTAAATAGTTGTCAGACAATGTTTTTTGTGGAAATGCCCCATAGGGGAAGTTATTGGAACGCACGCTCATGTTCAGCACATGATAACGGCTGAAGGTTGAAGCAAATTCACTGTCATTTAAGATATCATCTAGCGAAGTATATACCGGGTGTTCAACAATAAACTGCTCAATCGCCTCATTATCTGGCATAAACAAAGTATACCCGTTCCCGTGGGGATTATAAGCACTTAATGTTTTCTCCAACCCCCCGGCTTCCAGGATGGAAAGAAAACTGGAAAACTGATCCTGGTTTTCAACAATATAATCATATAAGGATACCTGCAATTCATCATTGAACAAGGGATTTTCATCGGGATCCGGGAAGAGAAGCTCGCATGAATGAAGCAGGACTGCGCCCAATATTGCAATAATATATAGATAGGATCTGAGTCTCATAATCAACTGTTTTTAGTTCTCATAATATGGATTCTGTACCAATTTAAAGTTCCGCTCCAGTTCATTTGCATGAATGGGTAAGAACCATCCATTGGGATCACTGAGTTTTATGGCCAATACCCTTTTTTGTGCGGAAGGGACATTACTGACTATGATTTCAATTAAATCGTTTTTGCGCTGATAATTGTTCCGACGGCCCATTCTGAGCAGGTCGAACCATCTTTTCCCTTCAAAACTAAGTTCTCTCGCGCGCTCGTTAAGGATTGCATCTTCATAAGCAACAGGTGTGTTATTAATATTCAGGGGTGGGACCGCTGCACGATCCCTGAGTTCATTCAGCACCTGGTTTGCCTCAATATATCGTTCCAGCTGCGAAAGGGCTTCCGCTTTCATCAATAGTACATCAGCATAGCGGTAGAGGATCCAGTTGCAGCTGTTTTGCTCAAAGCCTGCGCGCGTGGCCTGACCTCCTGCGGCCCTGCCAATATATTTCCAGATCAGGAACTCCCCTTCTCCCCGCTCAGCAATGGAAGCACCCTGACCCCGGTATATTTCTAGTGAGAAATCCAGGCTCAGCAGTTCAATCGCCTTTTGACCTGCCTGGTACTCTTCCGCGTTTTCGTTGGTCAGGTTAAAGGTCGCGTTCCCCTGACCAAGGAGATCACTATATTGCAACTCCATGATGCTTTCAATGGAATTGCCGGGATAAAACAGGCTGAACCATGATGCCCCGGGTACCAGGAAATATTTCCCTGTTGCCTCAATTTTCTCTACGTGTTCAATCACCTTCTCATAATTGAACCTCCAAAGTTCAATATCCGCAAGCAATGCATCGAAGGCAGGTTTTGAAGCACGGCCCTTATTATCCTCAATTGTAGCGAAATCACCACTCGGCGCAGCCCTCCTGTAGGTTTCCAGGTCACCGGCAATTTGATTAAGTATGGAATCTTCAGATGATTTTTCAATAAAAAAATCAGAATCATCACTTTCCGAGGGTTCTAACACCAATGGTACCTCTTTGAATACCCGTACAAGGTAGAAGTAGGTCAGGCTCCGCACGAAAATAGCCTCAGAAACGATCCGCTCTCTTTCAAAATCAGTAAATGTATTGTCTATTTCCTGCACAGAAGCCGCATTTTTGATTACTTCATTACAATTATTAATGATCAGATAGAAGTCCTCCCAGTTACATAGCCGGTTGTTTGGGTATATATTTCCTTCTGCCAGGTCCCGTTCTACATTATTCTGTTTTCCTGCATCAATGACCAGGTCTGCCCTGACTTCTCCATATATAAAAAGCCTGTCGTTTATGCTTGCCAATCGCTGGTAGGCTGCCATCAGCACCGCTTCCACATCTCCCTGGTTTTGCCAGAACTCTTCACGAATCAATCCTTCCTGGGGAATAAGCTCCAGGTAATCCTCACAGGACATCTGTGTCAGAAAAAGCATACTCAGTAAGACTACAATTGCATTTCTTCTCATTTTAATCATCTTTTTTAGAATCCAACACTTACCGTGGCAGTGAATGTTCTTGGTGGTGGGGTTTCTGCATTGTCCACACCCATCCAGAACGGATCACTTTTCTGTGCAATAGCAGGATCCTGTCCACTATAATGCGTAAAGGTCAATAACTTTCTCGTACTCAAGGTAAGGCTGGCTGACCGTACTCCAATTTTCTGGCACAGTTTGTTGCTGAGCCTGTAGGATAACTTGGCATTATTCAGTCTCAGGTAATCACCCGGCTCAACAAACCGGTCGGAACCCAGGTTGCTGGCAGGGTGGCCCATGTAAGCCCGCGGTAACATTCCCACTTCGTCCTGACCCTGTGTACGCCAGCGATGAAGCACTGCCTTACTCTGGTTATTCCGGTCGCGCATACCCTGGGTCTGAATAGCTACACCGTTTACTATGTCAAATCCGAGGCGGTAGTGGAAAGATACACTGAAACTAAAGTTTTTATACTTTACACTCGTTCCGAATCCACCCATGAAATCAGGATTGGAATCGCCAAGGTATTCCACGTCGTTGAGGTCAATGATGCCATCGTGATTCAAGTCTGCATAGATCGGGTCTCCACCCTTAAACGTATACGTGCCGGCATAGGTGAAGGGTATTGGATTTCCATCGCTATCGACAATTACATTACCATTTGCATCGCGTGCGACGACATCTGCATCACTGGGCCAGACGCCCAGGTACCTGAAGCCAAAAAACGATCCGATGGGCTCTCCCTCTTTCACCCTTCGTGGATAATCTCCGTTGGTGATGGATGTCGATCTTTCTTTATTGAAATTATCCGGGAGTTCATTGAAAATATTAATATTTTGTGTGGTGTTCAGGTTGACACTCCATAACCAGTCCTTATTACTGATGATCCTGAATGAACCCATCAATTCCCATCCCTCATTGGTCAGTTTTCCCCCGTTAAAATACCTCAACTGGTCAAAACCGGATGAATATGGAATATCATATTTGTCGAACAAAATATCTGTTGTTACTTTTTCATAATAATCCAACTGCAAATAGACCTTGTTTTTGAAAAGATTCAGTTCCAGTCCGATTTCGTATGAACCGACCCTTGACCAGCGCAGGTTATTTAACTCAACATTCTGTGGTTCAATGGCCGGGTTGTTAATATAACGCCCCTGGTTGGGTGTTTCATACCTGGCAAAACGTGCATAGGGATCTTTCGGCCTGTTTCCGGAGACGCCGTAATTGGCGTATAATTTACTTTCGCCCAGCCAGCTTCTGAATGATTGCATAAAAGGTTCATTGGAAAAACGCCATCCTGCAGAAATACCATAGAAAAGCCCCCACCGGTTACTGGCACCGAATGCGGAGTGGGCGTCAAATGTAGCAACCCCCTGGAGCAGGTAGCGGTCAAAAGCCTTATAATTAAGGTTATTTACGCTTCTTATTAATCGTAATTCCTGGGCCCTGGTTCGGGTCTGTCCGATTAACGGGCTTACAGCCGGATCCTGGATATCCACACTCGGTGTTTTAATTCCTTCAATGCCGATCCTGTTAAAAGAGGATTGGTTGGTAATCCATGAAAATGCGCCGGAGATCTGGTGATTCTCATTCTTAAAAGGCGAGCCAAAAGCAAGCTGACTTTCGCTTCTGATCGAAAGATCGGTATTGTTTTCTTCTGAGGCTACATTGATATCATCTGAGATCCAGTCAGCACCGATGGCATAACTCGGGAGAAATGTATTTGATTTCTGGCCTGCATATTGAAATGATACGGTCTCCCTGACGGTCAGCCAGCTATTGATCTTGTATCTCAATAGGAATGAATTCTCAAAATTATCAAAATCCTGGTCATCCCTTCCCAATTCGGCCACAGCCACCGGGTTAAAATATTTCACACCATCTCCCTGGTAACTTTGAATGGGTGTAAAATATTCTCCCGTTTGGTTCCCAAACTCATCAAAAGCGTACACACTCATATTGGGCGCCTTGATGTACGCCATTTCCCTGATATTGTTCCCCTTGATTTTAAAATTCTTTTGTCGCACACCGGAGGAATAGGTGAATTTAATCTGGAACAACAGGTTCCTGGATAAAAAATAGTCAAGGTTTGTTCGCGTGATAAATCTACGGAAGCCGGTGTTGATCGTTGTCCCCGTTTGGTCCTGGTAATTAAAAGAGGTACGGTAGCGCGTTTTTTCAGCTCCCCCGGAGATACTGAAATAATGTTCTTGCTGGACCCCGTTCTGGGTTACCTCGCCAATCCAATCGGTATTCTGTGAATAATTAAAGAAATCAACGTAATCCCTGTCATAGGCAATTTCAGGCGGGATCTCAAACACCCCTTCACTGTTATGCCATTCCTCGAGTTGCAACATAATATATTCATCCCCGTCAAGCATGGGCATTGGGGGGGGTTGAACATCCAGGTAGATTTTGTACTGGTAATCAAACTTCACATCCCCCATTCTTCCCTTGAAGGTCTCGATCAATAATACACCGTCAGCACCACGAGAACCATATACTGCTGTGGAAGCGGCATCCTTCAGTACTTCGATGGATTTGATATCCTGGATCGGAATATTGATCAGGTTACTGATGTCTTCGCTGTCTGCCGAACTCAGGTCAAAACCACTGGATACCCTGTTCTGGGGGATCCCATCGATTACGATCAGCGGCTGACTACCACCCATGGAGCTTAATCCGCGGATGACCATCTGGGAACCGGAACCCGGGTCACCCGAATTCATCACGATATCAAGTCCACTTACCTGTCCCTGCAATGCATCA
>CAZOXI010000010.1:0-21682 GCA_964583445.1 uncultured Bacteroidaceae bacterium
CTGGTTTCTGTTTCGGAAAGGCTTACTGCCTCTTCCACCCGTGATAACATTCTCCGGCATTTGCCGCATTTACGGCCGGGGCACAATATTTTTATCTCATTTTTCAAAGTGCTTATATATTGATTTTTATAAAGATAAATTTTATGCGTTTTCTTTCTGCCACTATTTATGTATTATTGAATCTTCTTTTATATCAAATGGTTTGTTTTTATACATGTATTCCATGATAAAGGCAATAGCTATAATCGCGGGGATTATCAGCAGAATCCTCATCAGTGAGAATTTCACCCCCAGGAAACCGATCTCAAACATCAGCATGGGGATCTTCATGGTGGAGAAAGCCCCGAGGTAGAGGAAAATATTGAACCTGGAACATCCCTTCTTCCAAAGGGTGAATGCAACCGGGAACGCAGCATACAATGGTCCGGCCTGCATAAAGGCCAGCAGGGATACAAGCACACTGCCTTTAAGTCCCGAGCCTGTTCCGACGTGTTTCTGTACTTTTTCCCTGGGCACCCATACGTCGAACAGGCCCAACAGGATGAACATCAATGGCAGCAGGGTAAAAAGTTCGGTGATGAAGGATCTGAAATTTCCTTCTGCTATTTCAATGCCGGGCCCGTAGCCGGAAACATATGAGTAGATTATGAAGATGAAAAAAGCCAGCATCAGTGAAAAATCGAACCGGTATTTTTTATATATCTTCATGTTTATTTCTCTCTGGATCTGTATCCGTTCATTCTGTGCGATATGCTCATTTATAGTTTTCTTAAATGTTGTTTACGAGCCTGCTGTGCCCATATTCTTTATTTCCTCCTTTTAAAAAAGGTTCCAGAGAACTCCCATGGTCAGCCCGACAGCCAGGGCAAAAACAAACGCCAGGGAATTACGCACGAGCGCAATCTTCATTCCGAAGTAACGGGCCTCTATCGGAATGGTCATGATCCCTACCATCATCAGCGTGGTAATAAAGATTGCAATGACCGGATAACCCACCCCGGCCTCCACCAATACTCCGGCAAGTGGGTAAGCAATAAAGCCCTGGATCAGGGAAACAGAACCAACCAGGGCAGCGGCAATATATCCTGTAACACCGCTTTCCTGACCAAACCAGCTTGTCAGTTTCTGTTCGGGGATCAGGTATAACATGACACTTACGATGATAACAACAGAAATGATGGTCGGCAGGATTTTCAGAAACATGAAAAGTCCCTTTTTCAATCCTTCCAGGGTCTTTTTTCGGTCCTTCAGGAAGGATAGAAGCAAGCAAATTCCGGTTATGATGAATAAAAATTTCACTGCTAAATACCCAAGTTAAATAATTTTACTTCAGATCCGGTGTACTTTTATCGTTTTTTCTTTCCTTGTTCTGATTGCTGTTTTTGAGGGTTAATACTACTTACATTGCACCGTATATCAGTCCGCTAATGGTGGCCATTACCACTACCAACACCACGTAAACCAACGTTTTTTGTGTGCCTATCACTCCCCTGATGACCAGCATGTTTGGTAATGAAAGTGAGGGTCCGGCCAGCAGCAGCGCCAACGCAGGACCTTTCCCCATACCTGCAGCGATCAGACCCTGCAATATGGGAACTTCTGTTAGTGTAGCAAAGTACATAAATGCACCCACAATAGAGGCAAAAAAGTTAGCGAACACTGAATTTCCACCTACCAGCATGGCCACCCACTCGTTGGGGATGATCCCGGCCATGGCAGTATCGTCATGTGTTGAGCCAAGCAGGAATCCGGCGACAAGTACCCCGATTGCCAGCAGGGGCATGATCTGTTTGGCGAAGTCCCAGGTTGAGAGCGTCCATTCCCTGTTTTCAGGCTCCTTTTTATCTATCAGGGTAATGATTGACAGTGCTGCCATACCAACGAGCATGGGGACCATCGGTGAGGAGCTGAGGAAAGCGAAGGCAGCGGTAGCCAGAACCGCCAGTGTTACGTGCAGCCATTTGATCTTCAAAATATAGATCAGGGAGAAAGCCATAAATACTGAAAGAACAGCGGTGATATACCACTTGTTGGCCCAAATCCAGTACCAACCTCCGGTTGTCACAGCTTCATCCGGTTTTCCCCAGTTGGCAAAAACAAGGATAAGGACAAGGATGAAGAAATGGAATGCTGTTTGCCACATCGGACGTTTTTCAGGCATGTCGGGAAAGTTCATTTGTTCGTCCCGTTTGGCTCTCTCTTCTTTGCGATAGATCAGGGACATGGCCGATCCGATAACAATTGCAAAAACTACCGCGCCGATGATTCGTGCCACGCCCATTTCAAATCCCAGGATCCTTGCAGTGAGAATGATGGCCAGGATGTTAATGGCTGGACCTGAATAGAGAAAAGCGATGGCCGGTCCCAGTCCAGCGCCACGCTTATGAATACTTGAAAACAACGGAAGGATTGTACAACTGCATACAGCCAGTATCGTTCCGGATACGGAGGCCACGGTATAGGCCACCCACTTCTTTGCCTTCGCCCCGAAATATTTCATTACTGCTCCCTGGCTGACGAATACCGATATGACCCCGGCGATAAAGAATGCCGGAATCAGGCAAAGGATCACATGTTCCTGTGCATACCATTTGGTAAGGTCGAACATGGCCATGATCGCCTCCCGGAACCGGTCGTTCTCCAGGGGGAGATAGAATGCGGCGGTGAAGATGATGGTCATCCAGACCAGTATTTTAATCTCTCTTTTCCAGTTCATTGATTGCTTTATTTTTTATTAATCTGCTTTACACATTTCGTTCTTAAAGGAGCCAGAGATGTCGCCTCTGCGGAGCCAGGGATGCCGCCTCTTCCGGAGCCACAGGAGTCGCCTCTGCGGAGCCTGGCGTTGCGTTTCTGCCGGAGCAATGACAAGGCCTCATGAAGCTTAAAAATAAATGATCACTACATAGTATATTCCAACGCCAATAAATAATATTGAGATCACCCGTCGAAACCAGATCTCAAATGCTTTCATTTTATTGTAGAGTCCGCCTACACCGGAGACTGTATATGCCAGGAGCCATGCAAAAATGATGACCGGTATACCGGTGGCGATGGCAAAAACCACGGGCAGGTAAAGTCCTGATGCGCTGCTGATGGTCATCGGGATCAGCATACCAAAATAGAGAACCCCACTATATGGACAGAATGCCAGGGCGAAGACAAATCCGAGCAGCAACACATCCCAATAGTTTTTAAATCCCCTCTTCTGCATGCTGCCGGTAAGTTTTGACAAACCGGGAAATTTGATTTTCAATACATCCAGCATCAGGATTCCGATAATGATCAGAAGCGGACCTATGATCTTCTCGCCGTACTGTTGAAAGACGCCTGAAATTTTCAGCTGATCTGCACCAAAGAAGAGGATAAGTGCCAACAGGGTATAAGAGAGCGCCCTGCCCCCGGTATATACAAGACCATTCAAGAAAACCCTTCTCCTGTCTTCAACATCTTTACTGATAAATCCTATGGCAGTAATATTGGTAGCCATCGGACAGGGGCTGATCGCTGTCATCAGACCGAGCACAAAGGCAGTAACCACCGGTATTGAGCTGTTACCGGCCAGATTGCTTAAGAATTCTTCCATATGGAGCCTCTAATTACAATTACAACAAAGAAGCAACCTTCTCGGAAATGATTTCTTTGAATTTCTCCGGATTGGTTCGGGCATACATGAAACCTTCGTTGGTGATATTGATTTTTGTATCACCCTTAACAATGAGTAATGACTGACCGGCAACACCAAGTTCCTCCGCTTTATTTTTACCTTCAGCCTCATCCAGGTTAAGGCCGCTGAACGGAATTTTATCTCCATACAACTCTTGCACTACACTGTTTGTCGTCGACTCTACAATCTTGCATGTTACACACCTGCGCGCGTAATGGAAGTAGACAACTTCAATATTGCTGTTTTCTGATACTGCTGTCGCATTCTCATTTTTTTTCTCTGTCTGACCCGAGCAAGAGTAACTGAAACTCAGTGCTACGATCATGAGCATGATTAAATTGATTTTTTTCATGGCTTTATTGGTTTTGTGTTATAAATTGTTGAATTTCTTTTGTGGAAGGGACACGGCCAGACATGACCACCTTTCCATTGATCACAAGTCCGGGTGTATGCATGATCCCGTATTCCATGATCTTCATAATATCCTCTTCCTTGGTGATACTGGCATCTACTCCCAATTCGGAGATGACATCCTGCGTTGCTTTTTCCAGCGCTTTGCATTTCGGGCATCCGGTACCCAGTACTTTTATTTCCATTTTTTTGTAATTTATTGTTTGTGTTGATTATTCCTTAATTATGTATTCTGATCTCACTGATCTGTCTTTCTGTAATTGAAACTGATGTTTCTTCTTGTTCGTATTTCGTAAAATGCCGAACTATTATCGTAAATTTTTTTACCCAACAATTTCTCTCAGCAGCAGCCGGGCCTCGTTCCAGTTTTCCTTGCTGATACAATACTTTATCTTTGGACCCTCAATTTCCCCCTGGATCAGCCCTGCATCCTTCAATTCCTTCAGGTGCTGTGAAAGCGTGGATTTTGCAATGGGCAGCACTTCCGAAAGATCCCCGCTGTAACAACAGCTTTGCTCAGAAAGGAGCTGGAGGACATATAGCCTCACCGGGTGCCCCATGGCCTTGGCATAGCGGGCTGCTTTTTTCTGTTTATTTGTTATGACGCTGTATACTTCCATTATGGTATTTCATTGTTCGCAAAAATACGAACAAAATCATGAGATTAACAAGATTTTTTCATTTATTTTTCAGGGCACAGCAATGAATTATGAAAAAACAAATTCCGGTGGTGTTTTTAATGTGCGTATTAAGCTGCAAATTGTCTATTTTTGTTACTTCTGGAAACCGGAGGCTTTTTATTTTCTTCGCGGCATTCAGCCGGTGAATTGTTTTTCAAGGTTTTTTATACCATGATCATTAAACCTGTCGTTCAAATAGAAGTCAAAATAGATTGCGTTGTTCTTAGGTCATTTTAAACATACCAACAATTGAATACAAAAAAAGTCATAAAAAGATCCACATCGATCCTCATCATACTATTGATACTTGGATTTATTTTATACCCTAAGGTCAAGCCATTACTTCAATCCGAACAGGAATCGGGCGAAGGAGCACCGGCTGGCAGACAAGCTTCCCGGGGAGGGGGAGCGAAACTTTTTGCCACGGGGTATGTCATCGAACCATCCCAGATGAACGAGCTGATCTACAGCACAGGATCGCTGATACCCGACGAAGAGGTAGCACTGGCATTTGAGACCTCCGGCAAGATTGTGGGGATATTTTTTAAAGAAGGAACCAGGGTGAATAAGGGCGATCTGCTGGCCAAGATCAACGACCGGCCCCTGCAGGCACAGTTGCTTAAACTGCAGGCACAGTTGAAACTGACAAAAGAGCGTGAGTTCAGACAGCGTCAGCTGCTCGAGCGTGATGCCATCAGCCAGGAGAGTTATGACCAGGTCGCAACCGAACTGCAAACACTGGAGGCCGATATACAACTTATCAGGGCACGGATCTCTGAAACGGAATTGCGCGCACCTTTCGACGGAGTAGTGGGACTTCGGATGATCAGCGAAGGGGCTTTTGCAACTACACAGACCCGGATCGTCAGGTTGGTCAAGATCAGCCCGCTGAAAATTGAATTCTCCGTACCGGAACGTTATGCCGGAGAAATCACCCCGGGGTTCACCATTTCTTTCGAAATTGATGGTATCGCAAAGACGTTTAACGCCGATGTGTATGCGGTGGACCCCAAAGTGGATCCTGCAACACGAACCATTGTTGCACGGGCGCTTTATCCTAATAAAAATGAAGAGCTGAAACCGGGACGGTTTGCGAGCATCAGGGTATTGTTGTCGCAGATTAAAAATACAATTGCCATTCCTACCCAGGCCGTTATACCTGAAATGGGAGGTGAGAAGGTATTTATCACTAGAAACGGGCAAGCGGAGGAGCGAAAAATTGAGATCGGACTGCGCACGGAATCGCATGTTCAGGTCACAGAAGGACTCGAATTTGGTGACACCCTGCTGATCACTGCAATGCTGCAGCTGCGACACAAACTGCCGGTGCAGCTCGACACGATCATTACGCGTGAACCCCGGTTAAACAGCATGCCATGAGTCTATCATCTGTCAGCATAAAACGACCTGTCCTTGCAACCGTTTTCTCCCTGGTTATATTGCTTTTCGGCGCCATCGGACTTACCAGGCTCGGGGTGCGGGAATTCCCGAGTGTCGATCCGCCGATCATCTCTGTCAGCACTTCCTATCCGGGAGCAAATTCAGATGTGATTGAAACGCAGATCACCGAACCGCTCGAACAATCAATTAATGGAATCCCGGGAATCCGTACACTTACCAGTAGCAGCAGCCAGGGACGCAGCAGGATCTCCGTGGAGTTTGAACTTTCGGTGGACATGGAGACAGCCGCGAACGATGTACGTGACAAGGTTTCACAGGCGCAACGGTATCTGCCGCGCGACTGTGATCCGCCAACAGTTTCCAAGGCAGATGCAGATGCAAACCCGATCATGATGATTGCCGTGCAAAGCACCCAGCGGTCATTGCTGGAACTTTCTGAGATCGCCGAGCTTACCTTCAAGGAGCAGTTGCAGACGATTTCGGGGGTCAGCGCGGTAATGATCTGGGGTGAAAAGCGATATGCCATGCGGATCTGGCTCGATCCGCAAAAACTGGCGGGATACCAGATGACCCCCCTGGATGTCCGCAATGCCATCCTGAGGGAGAACGTGGAATTGCCCGCAGGAAGCATTGAGGGAAATACAACGGAACTGACAATCCGGGCCCTGGGTTTGATGACCACCCCCCAGGAATTTAACAGTCTTATTCTCAGGCAGACAGGGGACCAGATTGTACGGGTCAGCGACATTGGCCGTGCCGAACTCGGACCCGAGGATCTGCGCGGCATCCTGCGCATGAATGATATACCGACGGTTGCTACTGTCATAGTTCCCCAGCCGGGGGCTAATCATATAGAGATCGTAGATGAGGTTTATGAACGTCTCGAGTATATTAAGAAGGACCTTCCTGATGATATTGAGTACCAGGTTGGATTTGACAACACGAAATATATCCGTTCATCTATCACCGAAGTGCAGCGGACCATCTACCTGGCTTTTTTCCTGGTGGTACTGATCATCTTTATCTTCCTGCGTGACTGGCGGACGACTGTCATCCCGATAATCGTAATCCCTGTCTCCCTGGTAGGGTCCTTCTTCGTGATGTTTATCTTCGGTTTTACAATCAACGTTCTTACCCTGCTGGCAGTGGTGCTTTCCATCGGACTGGTGGTTGACGATGCCATCGTGATGATGGAAAACATATATGTGAAGATCGAACAGGGACTTTCACCTGTGGAAGCAGGGCTGAAGGGCGCCAATGAGATTTTCTTTGCCATCATCTCCACCACCATCACGGTAGTTGCTGTCTTTATCCCCATCGTATTCCTCGAAGGGATGACAGGCCGGTTGTTCAGGGAGTTCAGTATCGTGATCGCCGGAGCAGTGATTATTTCTTCTTTCGTGGCACTCTCCCTGACCCCCATGCTTTCAACAAAGCTCTTAAAGACAAGGCACAAGCGAAGTCGTGCTTATATGTTTACAGAACAGTTCTTTGTTTCACTGAACAAAAGGTATAGAAACTCCCTGGATGTATTCCTGAGGAGGAGATTTTTGGCGATTGCGATCCTGCTTTCGGCCTTTTTGCTGATTTTTGTATTGTGGAAAAGCATTCCCGCCGAGATGGCACCACTTGAGGACCGTTCCCAGCTGAATATTCGTGTTACCACGCAGGAAGGATCCACCTATGAGTATACCCTGGGATTTGTTGAAGAGGTGGCAGCAATGGTTGAGCGGACCGTGCCCGAGGCTGACAAGATCGTTCAAAGGGTATGGAGTTCAGGAGGTTTTGTGATTATTAAATTGGATGATCCTTCTGAAAGAAAGCGTTCACAGCAGGAAATTGCCTCCCGGGTATCGGCAGAACTCCGCACAATGACCAAGGCCCGGGCCAGTGTGATCCAGCAATCCACCTTTGGGGGCCGTCGGGCCGGATTGCCTATCCAGTATGTGCTTCAGGCGCCCAATATTGAAAAATTGCGGGAGATCCTACCGGCATTTATGGAAGAAGTGGACAACAATTCCACTTTTGTGATGGCAGATGTGAACCTTAAATTCACCAAGCCTGAACTACAGATCGAGATCAATCGCGATAAGGCAAACTTGCTGGGAGTCTCTACCCAGAATATCGGTCAGACCTTGCAACTGGCACTCAGCGGACAACGATTCGGCTATTTTATCATGAATGGCAAACAGTATGAGATACTCGGCGAACTGAACCGGGAGGACAGGAACAAGCCACTTGATCTGAAATCGTTGTATGTAAGGAACAACACAGGACAGATGGTGCAACTGGATAATTTCGTTACACTGAAGGAATCTACCGCACCGCCGCAGTTATACAGGTATAACCGTTTTGTGGCGGCTACAGTGAGTTCCGGTCTGGCAGAAGGGAAGACCATCAGCCAGGGGATCGAGGAGATGGATGCGATCGCTAGAAAAGTCCTGGACGATTCGTTCCGGACTGCATTAGCCGGGGATTCCAAAGACTATATGGAAAGCTCCTCCAGCCTGATGTTTGCCTTTTTGCTGGCCGTTATACTGATCTTCCTGGTTCTTTCGGCACAGTTCGAGAGTTTTAAGGATCCGATCATAGTGATGATGACTGTTCCGCTGGCACTCACTGGTGCCCTGTTGTTCATGTGGTACTTCGGGATCACCATGAATATTTTCAGCCAGATCGGGATCATCATGCTGATCGGACTGGTTTCCAAGAACGGTATCCTGATCGTGGAATTTGCCAACCAGCGAAAACTGGCCGGCATGAGCAAATCAGAGGCAATCCGGTTCTCCGCTGCCGCGCGATTCAGGCCGATCCTGATGACCAGTCTTTCCACGATCCTGGGCGTGCTGCCCCTGGCACTGGGCTGGGGAGAAGGAGCACAAAGTCGCGTAGCTATGGGGGTTGCTGTGGTTGGCGGGCTCACGCTTTCAACCTTGCTAACCTTGTATGTTGTGCCTGCGATTTATCTATTAATTTCAAGCGAATCGAAAAAAATTGTAAATGAAACCGATCATTCCATTCAAGCTGAGAACACCGAAGACCGGTAGACGTTTCGCAGTACTTCTTGTTTTCTTTTGTATTGCAGGCGTAGCGGGAGCACAGGAGGTATATGATGTCGGACGTTGTATTCAGACCGGATTGGAGCAGAATTTTGATCTGCGGGTCGTGCGGAATAGTGAAGCTGTCGCTACCAACAATTATACAAAAGGCAATGCGGGCATGCTTCCGGTGGTCACTGCCACCAACCGGTTTGGAGGCACGCTGAATACCACCAGTCAGCAGCTTGAGGATGGCAGTACAGCTGCAACGCCATACATCAGCAACAATACAGGTTCGGCTGCTGTAACCATGGGGATGACCATTTTCAGGGGGTTTGAGGTACAGACCAGGTACCGGAAGTTGGGAGAGCAGGCGGAGCTTGAAGGTCTCAGGACCCAGATGGCCATCGAAAACCTGGTGGCGGGCATTGTGGCCGAATACAATTATTACCTGCAGCAAATGACGCTTTACGATAACCTGGCCTATGCCGTTGCGTTGTCACGTGAGCGGGTGCGTATTGACGATCAGCGATACATCCTGGGCTCGGCATCCCGGATGCAGCTCCTGCAGTCTATTGTGTATTTGAATGCCGACAGTTCCAGGCTGGCCCGCCAGAATGAGGTCCTGCGCTCTTCCCAGATCAGGCTGAATGAACTAATGGCAACCGATGATCCAGGCGCAGTTTTTGAGCTGGCGGATAACAGGATCACCATCGACACAACCCTGGATTATGATGTACTCCTGGCGCTGGCCATGGAAAACAATACCGGCCTGCAGATCGCGTCAAAGGACAGGGTCATTTCTGAACTGGATTATAAAATCATTCAATCGGGAACCTATCCCTACCTGTCATTTACCTCGGGCTATGGGTACAATTACAACGGTTATGGTGCCGGTGACCTGTTGAACCAGCAGACCCATGGTCTGAATTACGGCCTTACACTCGGGATGGATATTTTCGATGGATTCAACAGGAAGAGAGAGCAGAGCAATGCCCGGATCGGCATTGAAAGCAGTCAGATTCGCTACGAAGAATTGGAACAGTCGGTGAAAGCTGACCTGCTCACGATCTATTATGCTTACGAGAACAACATCCGGCTGATGCGACTAGAGGAACAGAACCTGGAAGTGGCCCAGGAAAACCTGGAGATCGCACTGGAGCGTTATAAGCTCGGCAGCCTGGCGGGACTCGAACTCAGGGAAGTCCAGAAGAGCCTGCTCGACGCAGAAGAGCGACTGATATCCGTTAAATACCAGATCAAGCTTGCGGAGATTTCCCTGTTGCAGCTATCGGGCGGGATCATGGATTATTTGTAAGTTTCCTGATCCTACATAATTTTCTTACGTTCCGGTTTCAGGTTTTTGATCCATTGGTTGACGACATATTCGTTTTCATTGATCCAGTTTTTTACGCCTTCCTTTGGGTCTTCGCTCAATCGCACAAAATACACCAGCCGGTTCAATTGTTTTTCGGTAAGTTGTAAACGCTCAAAATAACGAATGGCATGGGGGTGTTCCTCCTCAATGCCGATGCGTCCGATGGAATAAATGTTTTCCTTATTACCAAAAATTTGATCCGGATCGTTCAGGAATCTCAACTCGTATCGTGCAAATGTCCAATGGGGCTCCCATCCGGTTACAACAATATCTTCTCTTCTTTTAATTGAGTCTTCCAGGTGTTGAACCATCTCTTCTTCAGAAAGGTTCAATAAGGTATTGGGTAAACCGTAATTGTCTATCGCCATGCGGGCTTTCTGCATAATTCCTGCGCTTTCTTCAATGCCGATCAGTGTATGCGGATAATTTTCCAGGTCATTGATGGTTACCAGTTCACTATATCCGGGGACAACGAATCCAATCTTTGCTTCAGGGTATATGATGCCTATGCGTTCGAGATTTTCTTTGTATTTTTCAACATACTGCTGATGTGTTTCGGGCAACCATGCATCGGCAAAAATGTCGGCCTTGCCTTCGGCGACTTCCCGGTAAGCCGAAGCAACATCTGTCAACTTCAGTTCAACGCTGTAGTCCATTTTTTCCTCTAGCAGAACTGCTGAAAGAAATGTAATGGCAACACTTTCTGTCCATTCTGTATAAACCAGCCGGATGTTCCGGTCTGTTTCATCAGGAAGACTGTTTCTGCAGGAAAGAATTGATAAAAAGAGCACCAGGAGGAACAACCAGTGTACATGATTCTTTTTCTGTGCCATAATCATAAAGTTTTATTTGAACAGGGCTTTCAGAAACCCAATGCTTTGTTTTCGGTCTTTGATAATGAGTACAGGAATATTTTTTTCAGTTGCTGCCAGTTTCTCAGAAGTGGAGTCAATAATGATATCTGCCAGCTCTGATTTTATTTTTGATCCGATTAGGATAATGTCCGCATTAATTGCCAGGGCCCGTTTATAGAGCATGTGCGCTTCATCGTTTTCAGGATCAAGTGAATTTGTAAACGCGATTTCCACTTCCCCAAGGTTAAAACGTTTCAGGAATTTTTTATACTCTTTTTCACTATAGCGATCCACATGATCCAGGAGCTTCTGGTCTTTTTCAGGTGAGCCTTGCGGAAAATATTCCAGCGGGAGTTTATATACATGATGACATTCAATCTTTGTTCCCGTATATTCCCGGAGTTTCAGCGCCATTCTGACTGCCAACTCACTCATTTTGCTAAAATCCATTCTTACCAGCACCTGTTCAATACGCGGATGGGTGGTTTCACTTACCAAAAGTAAAGATGAGGGGAGAATACTGATCACTTTGCGTACGATACCACCCTGGCCTTCGTACCCGATTTTTTTCCCCATCAGGGTGAAGGTTATATGTTGTTCCCTGGTGATGCGAACGATCGTATCCGCGGTATTGCCTTCAGTGACTTTTATATTGATTTTTATTTCTTCATTCCGGACAAACAGCGCGTCAATTTTTTCATGTAATTCATCTTCCACTACCCCTGTAAGCGGTTTATTGAGATGGGGAAAGGCTTCAATGAGCTCCCGGGGAATATCATAGGATTTCATTACATGAAGAAAAGTAATTGATTCAGGATTGATTTTTTCCACCAGGAAATTGCTGTAACGGATGAGGGAGTCATCCATATCGCTAAGATCCAGGCAGACAAGGATGTGATCAAGTTGGTCCATGATATAAGTTTTTCAGGGTTATTCCAGTTTTATTTTTTTGCATCATTATTCTTTGAAGTCTTTGTCTCCTGTTGTTTCTGGAGCATCCGGGTAAGGGTGTCCAGGTACTGTCTGCGTTCAGCTTCGTTACTGCGCTCCATCATCCCTGCATGTTCTTTTTTCAATCCTTTCAACAAGCTCCACATGAGGATGATCAGCAGAATGGCAAAAGGCAGGCCGGTCGATATTGCTGCAGTTTGCAATGCGCCCAGTCCGCCGCCGATAAGCAGTACGGCAGCGACTGCTCCTTCGGTCATTGCCCAGAAAACGCGCTGGGGTACCGGGGCGTCCAGCTTTCCGCCGGCTGTAAGAGAATCCACAACCAGCGAACCTGAGTCTGATGAAGTGATAAAAAAGCTGGTAACAAGTACCACGCCGACAATTGAAGTTACTGACGAGAGCGGAAACTGTCCAAGCAGCTCATACAACGATGTGGCAATGTTATTGGTAACAGCACTGGCTATATCGGCCATGGAATTCAGTTCAAGATACAAAGCACTGCCGCCGAAAGCTGATAACCAGAGAAACGTGATCAGGGTAGGAACAATGAGTACGCCCAACACAAATTCTTTCAGTGTGCGGCCCCTGGAAATGCGTGCAATGAACATTCCTACAAATGGCGACCAGCTAACCCACCAGGCCCAGTAAAAGATGGTCCAGTCACTTTGCCAGTTGGACTGCTGATATGTTTCAGTCCAGGAGGCGAGTTCAAAGAATTTTTGTACATAACCGCCAACATTCTGGATAAAAGAGTCAAAAATAAACAGCGAAGGGCCTACAATGATCATAAAAAGCAGGAAAAGTCCTCCAATGATCATATTTAACTGGCTCAGCCTTTTAACACCGGCACTAAGCCCGGCCATAACTGAGCCCGTGGCTGCCAGGGTGATGGCTGTGATCAGGATTACCTGGGTAGTGATGGTATCCGGTAAATTCAGAAGATGTGCCAGTCCGGCGCTCACCTGCTGGACACCCATCCCCAGCGAAGTGGCCAGTCCGAATAATGTTGCCACCACCGCCAGTACATTGATTACCTTGCCCCAGGGGCCATGTACTTTTTCACCGATCAGTGGATAAAACACGGAACTTATTGTAAGCGGAAGCTTCTTATTGAAGGTAAAAAAGGCCAGTGCCATTCCAACGAGTGCATATATACCCCAGGCATGTAATCCCCAGTGCAGGAATGTGATTTCCATGGATTCACGCGCTGCCTCCACAGTGTGGGGATCCGCATTTGGAGGATTGATGAAGTGACTGATGGGTTCTCCCACGCTCCAGAATAATATCCCGATTCCCATTCCGGCACTGAACAGCATCGCAAACCAGGCCAGGGTTGAAAACTCCGGTGTGGATTTGGCGCCCCCCAGACGGATTTTTCCGTATTTGCTGAAAGCAATATACAGTACGAAGAACAGGAAGATATTTACCGCCAGTATGAAGAACCAGCCACCGGCATTGGAGATACTGCGCTGGATGGATGAAAACACCTGGTCCATGGGTTCTCCTATGATCAGTGTCACCGCGATGAACGCAATGATGAGAATGGCAGAAGGCCAAAACACCCGGTTATCTACATCAAAGTACTTTTTATTGCTTTTCAGGTGTGCTTCGGGATCAGTAGTTTTTTTGCTTTTTTTTGTCATACAATCTTAATTAAAACTTTGACTGTGAGATGGGAACTGTTCTCTCACGATTCCGGGTGTCAGAAATAATACCCAAGGTTAATATTGAACCTGAGGTGCCACGCTGCATTTGCAGTGCCATCAGCCAGGGCATAGGTCCATTCAGGGCCAAGCCAGGGATGATCCCTGCCAGCCGCAGCATCGATATAGGTATACACGTTTCCTGCAGTAACCAGGATTCCCGCAACATTCATTATTGAGTTTTCAAATCCCGCTGCTGGTTTATCCATATACCCGAAGTCGTTATAAAAAAGGAGATTAGAAACCGGATCCCAATTTACGGGCAATGAATAGGAAACGCAAAGTGTATATACCAATGCTTCAGAGGCTGCCAGGTAAGGAGCGCCATAGGCAGTCATGGCTACAACGTCGCTTGTTTCTCCTGGTGGATTTTCGGGATTGTAATTGTACCCGGCAATTTGTGCTTTTACAGATGTACGTCCAGCCTGGAGCTCATAATGAAGCGCGGAGGCATTGTGGTTACCGGTTTGTCCGGTCGACAAATTGTATAGTCCGCCAAACTGACCAGATAGTCCGATTTTTTGCCGGAATGTTTCATTTCCCACTTTCACGGCCACCTTTCCATTGAGTTGGTTGATCTCCTTGTTCCGGAAATTTATTGTACCATCCCCGTTGATATCAATGGAAGACACATCATACGAATAGCGGCTGTGGGAGATATCGGAGTTGTTGCCAAACACCAGTTCTTCGGCATTCTTAAAAAAGGCAAATGCATATTCCCATCGATCATCTGCATGCGCATATTTTATCCCCATATCATGATCATCCTCAAGTCCCAGGTAATAGGTCATGTTAAAAAACCAGTTATTTGAATTGTACTGGGTGATGCCGAAGGGTACCTGTGTTAGCCCGATTTGCAGATTATTGGTTGCATTAAAATCATATTCTACCCAGCCCTGTTTCAGCATGCCTCCGCCGAAACTGCGCGAGTAAAGCCGGTATTCAGCGTTCAGCTTCACTCCCTTGTAGGCAGCCTTTGTATTGATGCGGAACATATCGTATCCAAAATCACCGAGACGTGTTTTCTGTCCTTCTTTCCAGGTGGAAAGGTTATAATTGAAGCGGAGAGCCCCGCCAACCTGTATTTCTGGTTGATCCTGTCCTGAAAGGTGAAGAAAGCTATAAAGCAGCAGTACAAGAGAAAAATGATGTTTTAACTTCATAATTGCCATCTGTTTCTGTTGCATAGCAAAAGTATGATTTCTTATCTGGAGAACATAATTATTTTCAGGACTTCCTGAAAAGGAGCGTGTGTTTTTTACCCAACACGAGGAGAATATGAAATAAATATTTGTAATTTTAAAAACGTAGTATAGCTTGACTTACTGGCTTGGTTAGTGGGGCAGGTTCAAACTAAAATGAATCAATAGATGAAGCAACACAGAAATTTTGCTATAAAATTTTTCATATTCGTGATGCTGCTTAGTGTTTGCGATGCAGATCTGCAGGGGGGTGATTCGCAAAAGCAACCCAACATTCTGTTCATCGCAGTCGATGACCTCAACGACTGGGTGGGATGTCTTGCCGGTCACCCGCAAGCCATCACCCCAAACATAGATCAACTGGCATCCAAAGGGATGCTGTTTACCAACGCCCATTGCCAGGCACCTATCTGCGGACCTTCCAGGGCATCGATAATGACCGGACTGTATCCATCAACCAGTGGGAATTACCTGCAGGTTAAAGACAAGGATATTCAACAGGCAGGAGTCGCTGCTGAACAGGCTGTTTTTCTTCCCGATTATTTTGAAAAATATGGTTACAAAACACTGGGTGTCGGGAAAATATACCATAACGGAGATGGTGCCAACACCTTTGATGAATATGGCGGAATATTTGAAAAGTATGGTCCGCGACCTGCAAAAAGAATGAATTTTGATCCTGCCTGGTTCGGGTATCCCAACGGCACATCGACCGACTGGGGAGCCTACCCTGAACACGACAGCCTGATGCCCGATTATAAATCGGCAAGGTGGGCGGTTGAACAGCTGAATGCGCAACATGAACAACCATTTTTCCTGGCTGTCGGTTTCATCCGCCCCCATGTTCCGTGGCTTGTCCCCCCCAAATGGTTCGACATGTATTCATCCATGGAGATGGTTCGTCCTCCATATAACCCGGATGATTTTAGCGATATTCCTGAAATGGGACAGCGTGTTGCAGCCTCACCGCAAATGCCCACCACTGAATACCTCATTGAAAAGGGACAATGGGAGGATGTGATCCGGGCCTACCTGGCCTGCATAACATTTGTTGATGCGCAGATCGGAAGGGTACTGGATGCACTGGAAGGGTCAGCATATGCTGAAAACACCATCGTCGTGCTCTGGGGCGATCATGGCTACCACCTGGGAGAGAAGAACAGGTTTGCCAAACAGGCATTGTGGGAGCGTGATACACGCGTGCCCCTGGTGATCCGGCAACCAGGTGCAACCGGAAACGCATGCAATGTCCCGGTTGAACTGGTCGATCTGTATCCAACGCTGCTTGACCTTGCAGGACTGCCACCGAACCCGCTAGCTGAAGGAAATTCCCTGCGACCCTTGCTGAAAGATCCCTCGATCCAATGGGAACAGCCTGCCCTATCATTTTATGGTATCGGCAATGTTTCGGTTCGTGATGAAAGGTACAGACTGATTCAATACGAGGACGGCTCACAGGAATTCTATGACATGCAAAAAGACCCCGATGAATGGAACAACCTGGCGCATAAAAGAAAGTACAGTGGTATAATCAAACGCCTTCTGGGTTATGTTCCGGAAGAATGGGCCGCCAATTCACCCTATTCAACCTACAATTGGAACGAATATTTCAGGAGTAAAACCGGCAAATAGGACCAAAAGAACCCTTCATTGCAGACTTATGAATTTATTTTTCATGGTTGTGACTTTAAATGACCCGATCGCATAGCTTATGCAGGTAACGAATGATATGATTCATCCGGAACTGCGGTTCAGGGGCAGGATATTGCGCAAACTGTTGCCTCTTGTTATGAAACAGCAACATGATGAAAATTACACAATACCGCGAAGGAAGCAGAAAAAATCTGCAGTCCGGCTGCTGAAAGGTAAATGCTGGAGCCGTAGTTTGCATTATGAACAACAATGGATTAAGCGGCCGGATGGCAGTGACTTAAGGATCTGTATATATATGCCGGAAGATCCGGGAGAGAAAGTGCCGGGCCTGCTCTGGATGCATGGTGGTGGTTATTCTCTTGGAACACCCGAGCAGGATAAGCTGTATATAAAACGTTTTATCAAGGCAAGCAGATGCGTTGTTGTGGCGCCCGATTACCGGCTTTCTGTTGAAGCACCTTATCCCGCAGCGCTTGATGATTGTTATATTGCGCTTTGTTGGCTTCATGATAACACCGGTAAATACAATATTAATAGAGCACAAATTATTGTTGGTGGAAATAGCGCTGGTGGTGGATTAACTGCGGCCTTGTGTATGTATGCGCGGGATAAAAATACGATTAAGATCGCTTTTCAAATGCCGCTTTATCCGATGTTAGATGACCGGAATAACAGTGAATCAGCTAAAGACAATGATGCCCCTGTATGGAATGAAAAAACGAATAATATAGGATGGAAAATGTACCTGGGTGATTTGTATGGAACAGAAGATATCCCATATTATGCTGCCCCTGCACGGGCTGTTGATTATCGTAATTTACCCCCTGCAATAACTTTTGTCGGGAGTATTGAATCCTTTCGGGATGAAACAATTAATTATATGAATAAATTGCAGGAGAATAACATACCTGTTCATTATGAAGTATTTGAAGGTTGTTTTCATGCATTTGATCTTTTCGGAATGGGCACGCACATTGCAAAACAGGCTGTTACATTTCTGATGGATTCATATAAATACGCCCTGGAGCATTATGTTACGAAATAATGAAAGCATAGCAGGAAACCTTGAATTCAAATGGGTACTTACCTAAAAACAAGACTTTTTTGTCATGGCAGTTCACTGCTTGTATTATAGCTGAACTTTCCGTCCAGCTTTTTGGGGTATATCTATCAGTGCATCGAAATCCTTTTGGTTCACATGGAGCGATTGGGCAATTGTCAGCAGAAATTTGTATTCCTCCTCACGCATTTCGTAGTCAGATCGTGCCAGTTTAATCAGCTCCTTGAGCAGGCTCAGTTTTCTTTCATCGTACCATTTGTAGAGATCGTTTGGAAATATACAATTTTAACCAAAGAATCACAGTTTATTATAATAGGAACAGGGATTGATTTCACCTCATCAGCCGGAATGCTGTTGTTTGCAGGTGCTGACAGATAAAAAATTTCTTATGTGTGATCCATATAGCCCAGGATCAACCATTTGATTTGAACAGTGAAAGAGAGCGCGATTGAATGGCCACGTGCAGGGGATCGATATCCATCGCGGTGATCTGACTCGATTATTGAGGCTTAAATCATAGTTTGGTGTTTCATATTCGGCATTCGGAGGAATGCTTTTTAAGTGGAATGAATTGGATGTGACTGTCGTAATTCTAATCACTTAAAACACACAACATGAAACCAAAGAAATCGTTTAAAGCAGACCTGGAAAACAGGAAAGGAATCTTTATCCAGCTCGGGCTGGTAGTCACCCTATCACTTACACTCATTGCATTCGAGTGGACCAACTTGCCGGATGAAAAAAGTGAAATCACATTGAATTCCGTTATTACCTATGAGGATGAAATCATATCCACACAAAGGGAAGAAACGCCCCCGGAGGAGTCAGACCAGGCGCTTCCTGATCTGGTAGATGTTTTTGAGCTTGTCGATGATGATGTGGTTGTGCCGGATGTTGATTTCAGCAGTGAAGTGGACGAGCATACAACCATTGATTTCCGAAACTATGGCAACGACGAGGACATTGAAGAAGACGACAAACCTTTTGTTGTCGTTGAGGAGATGCCTCTTTTTAATGGTGGTGAGCCAGCAGTTGAGTTCAGGATGTACATCATGGAGAACCTCAATTACCCAGCGATTGCACAGGAGAATGGTGTGGGAGGAAAAGTGTATGTACAGTTTATCGTGAATGAGCAAGGAAACATTGTGGATGCCAAAATCCTGCTGCCTGTTGATCCAGCCCTTGATCAGGAAGCCCTCCGGGTTGTCAACTCTTCACCAGCCTGGACCCCCGGGAAGCAACGGGGAAAACCGGCCAAAGTGATTTATACTTTTCCGATCAATTTTGTACTTCGGTAGGCTACTTAATTTCCATAGCCTGAAATCTGGTTGCCAGCGGACCCAGAAATGCAAGATTGTTCACCTGAACTCCGCTGAATAGCCTGTGCAATAAAAGATAGAAAAGGGCCTGTTATTTCATCTGACTGGAAAGGCAGATGGTATAGCAGGCCTGATAGGGTTATGCATTCAGTTATTCAGTATTCGCAGCTACAAAATGCTTCTTTTTGCCTGTTTTTTTGACCATGTTCATGTATTGATCTGTGCCATGAACCGGGGATTTTCGTAAAGAATTTTCGTTTGAAAAAAAGTAAGAAACTCTGTCCTGGGCGGATGCTCAAATACACTTTCCTCGAGAATATTTAATGCAGCATGAATATTCCTGAGGGTTCTGTTTTGAGCCAGTGGAGCATTTTAGGGAGGAGCCAGGATGCAGGGTTGCCTATTCCCCTACCAATCTTAAGTATCTAAAGGGTGAAAATAAAAAACCACCAATGCGCGAAGCACCAGTGGTAATGTAGTCCGTAGGGGAATCGAACCCCTGTTACCAGGATGAAAACCTGGCGTCCTAACCCCTAGACGAACGGACCAACTTTCAAATCCCGAAGATTTGGAGTGCAAAAATAGATGGATTTTTTAATATTTCAAAAAAAAAGTAAAAAAGTTTAGTTGCATATCCTTTGCGCACCCAAAGTTTAAGGAGTGTTTCTGCATTTTGCGGATGATCGGAGCAAACAGGATTCCCGATCTTTACAATTTTCTTAAGTCATACAGGTCCTTTCTGCGGTCTTTCAGGTTTCTTACAGCGCCAAATTCATGTAACTCCCTTAAGAGGTCGATATCCACATCGGCGATAAGAATCATCTCTGTATTGGGCGTGGCCTCAGCTTTAATGCCATTAGCCGGAAAAGGGAAATCACAGGGTGTGAATACCATGGACTGGGCATACTGGATGTCCATATTGTGTACTTTCGGAAGATTGCCTACACTTCCTGCGATGGCCACGTAACATTCATTCTCGATGGCGCGGGCACGGGCGCAACTTCTCACCCTGGTATATCCATTCTGGGTGTCGGTGAGAAATGGTACGAATAAAATATCCACTCCTTCATCAGACAGCAGGCGGCTCACTTCTGGAAATTCAATGTCGTAGCAGATCAAAATACCGATCTTCCCGCAGTCCGTGTCAAAGGATCTGACTTCGCTTCCGCCCTGGAGCCCCCACACCCTGGCTTCGTCAGGTGTTACATGCAATTTTTCGAATCGCTCAATGGATCCGTCCCGTTTGCACAGGTATCCTGCATTGAAAAGACTGCCATCGATTACTTCGGGCATGCTGCCGGTGATAATATTGATGTTATAGGATATGGCCAGCTCTGCAAATTTCTTGACGAGCACAGCAGTATGCTTTGCAAGTTCCCTGATGGCTTCCGACTCCTGTAAATGGTTGTTTTCTGCCATCAAAGGAGCATTGAAGAACTCGGGGAACAGCGCAAAGTCGGAACGATAGCCTGAAACCGCATCTACAAAGAATTCTGCCTGTTGCATCAGCTCTTCTGTATTCTTATATGGACGCATCTGCCACTGGATCAATCCAAGCCTGATGATTTTTTTCGTGACCGCAGCCTTCTTGTGTGGCTTCTCATAATAAATGTTGTTCCATTCCAGCAACACAGCGTACTCATTGGATTCCTTATCACCCTCCAGGTAGCCGGTGATGACTTTGGCAGGATGGAAATCATTGGATAGCTGGAAATCCAACACGGGGTCGTGGATCTCTTTCACCCGTACTTTTTGAATGTATTCCTTGGGTGAAAGCTCCATGGCGTATTTGTGGTAGTTGGGGATGCGTCCCCCGAAAATAATGCCTTTCAGGTTTTCCCTTTCACACAGCTCCTTGCGGTAATCATACAGGCGGCGACCGAGCCGGAGTCCCCTGAATTTCGGCCGGATAAAAATATCAATGCCATAGAGGTAATCTCCCTCCGGGTCATGGGTGTTAAACCTGAAATCCCCGGTGATCTCCCGGTACGAATGCCTGCTGTCGAACTTGCTGTAATCAATAATGATCGACAATGCGCACCCGGCGAATTCTCCATTGATCCTGATGGCCACCTGTCCTGCGGGAAATAAGTTTGTCAGTGCCGCAATATGATGCTCTTTCCAATATGCATTTGGCATATTTTCATAGGCCTCGATCATGGCTTCTTTCAATTCCTCGTAATCAGCCTGTTTGAGGAATTCGAGCTGAATGTTTTCTATCTTTTTCAATTCCGTATAGCAATTAACTTCCTGTTTTTTTCCTTTTTTATAACTTTTATGTACTTGTAATATTCCCCCTGGCTGGTACCTTTTTCTGCAGCCTGAAGTGCTGGACTGGCATCACTACTTCTTTCTCTGCCGGTCA
>CAZOXI010000011.1:0-21655 GCA_964583445.1 uncultured Bacteroidaceae bacterium
TGACTTTTTTATGGCACCGGTAGTGAAATATCCATTCAACAGCGATGGAGAAACGGTATTTGCTCCGCAGTTTGCCTCCATGGGTATATCGGCAGTTCAGACCCATACCGGGATCATCCGTGAATCCTACATGAAGCCGGTGATTTATTTCTTACTCCTGGGCCTTATCCTCCTGGCATTAATAGGTGCTTTCCGTTATTTCTTCAGGTCAGCCATACCGGCAAGATGGATCAACGGCATAAGCATTGTCTTGTTTCTGGGCTTCACTTTCATACTACTGTTCGCACTGCCCGATGAACAACTCAGCAGGTACATGCTCCCCTCAAGGTTTCAGCTGGATGCCAACCACTTTTTAATCGGCATGCTCCTTCTGCTTGCTACATTTATCCTGCTGATTGCCAGAAACAGGAAAGCAAAAGAGAAGTTTATTCTCCGGGATGTGATGAGATGCTCCCTGAACCGGTTCACCGTGATCTCATTTTTCATTGTTGTATTCAGCGGACTACTGATGCTGGTCAGCAGCAACTGGATTTTCTATACACTCTTTGATATCGGACTCGTGTTGATTACTGCCTGCAGTATATTGATCCTCTCTGCCCTTACAATGAATAATAAAACGACTCAACTTGAAAATTAACATTTAACAACCAACGTTATGAAAACAAAAACATTAGGATTTATCGGAGGCGGAAGAGTAACAAAGATTATTCTTCAGGCCCTTCAGAACAAAAAGGTTGAATTTGATTCAATCGCTGTGTACGAACCCAACGAAGAAACTGTTGCCGGATTGAAAAAGAGCTTTCCGGAAATTACCCCTGTAACAACTGCGCAGGAAGCAGCCAAACAGGATATTGTTTTTCTTGCGGTCCACCCGCCGGTAATGATGGAAACGCTGGGAAATATAAAGGATGCTGTATCTGCTGATACTGTGGTCATCTCCCTGGCTCCAAAAATTCCTGTTGCCAAAATGGAGGAGCTATTACCGGCCAAAAAGATCGTACGGATGATCCCCAACGCCACTTCCTTTATCAACAAGGGCTACAACCCTGTAACGTTCAATGATGCGTTCACCCCGGAAGAGAAAAAAGTGTTGATGAAAATGCTGAAGAAGGCCGGGAAAACCATGGAAGTGGAGGAGCACATGCTGGAAGGCTATGCCATCGTATCGGCGATGCTACCAACATACTTTTGGTTCCAGTTGAAGAAGATGGAGGAGATCGCCGTGAAAACAGGCTTTTCAGAAGCAGATGCAAAAAAAGTAATTGGAGACACGCTGAAACGATCCCTCAAACTGTATTACAAATCGGATCTTTCCCCTGAAGAGGTCATTGACCTGATCCCGGTGAAACCCATCGGCGATCATGAAGCGGAGATCAAACAGATGCTGGAAACAAAACTGCTGGGGCTCTACGAAAAGATCAAGCCGTGATCCTGATACTGTTTTTCGGGTTTCTATTTGAAGGCTGACAATTGAGTATGAGTGAATAGATTATAAAGTTCGAGAACGAGCATAACAGTTATCGGACTTTATGGACAGACTATGTAGAGGCTTCCTGCAGGGCTTGATATTTCCGGGGAAAAGCAATTGGCAATTTTCTGAACTTAAGAGACATTATTGTTCTCTTGCTGAAGAATCTTAACAAAATACTTTTCCATATTATCGGCTGATATTTCATATTTAGGTTCAAGAAACTGGAAATTGCTGTCCGTTCCATATCGATCCTTATTACATAGAAAAGCTTCAAGGCTCTTTTGTTTAATTCTCCCCCCTGAATAGCTCTGTGCCCCTGAAACTAATCGGGTAAGACTTAGCCCTTCCCTGGTTAAGGCGTAAATATCATAAAAATCCCGGAACTTTGCTCTTCTGGCGGTAAGTTCGACCTTCATCATTCCGAGAGAATATTTGTCAGCAACAGAGATGTTCTTCTTAAACTGACTCACTTTTAAATCCCTCGGTTTTTCATACATTCGATTTGCATAAAATGAAATTCTAACTCCTTCAACAATAAAATTCACATGATTAAGCTCCAAAACATCGGTATTAACTTCACCGATCGTTTTAAGAGCTGTCTCAATAGTGGGCCAATTCACTTCCGGACTCATATCTGAATGAGACTTCCATTTCATAAAATCCAGATCCTCACTTAGCCGGTGGCCAATTTGCAGTGCCAGTGCCGTACCACCAACCAGCACATATTCTTTAAAGCAATCAAGATTTGAGATCGCATCAAAGATTCTTTCAGTATGCTTTGATAATCCTTTCAATTAATTAACCGAATATCTTTTAAGGTATCTGTCGGGATTTTTTATTCCAAAAAATATGTAAGCCATATATTTATTCAGCGAGTGATAATATGGTTCCTGACGCACCAGTCGTTCTCTCCATACTTTCTGAATGTAATGTTGCGGGAACAGATTAAAAAGTAACTTTATTTCACTTTTATCAAGATGTACAATGACATTTTCAATAAGATCCGGATTTGATAAATCAGCTGGTTCAGGATTTGAATAGGACCAAAATGCATTTTGATCCTGCAACTTCCTGAACAGGTCTGATTTAATATGATTAAAAGATTCTGCCATTGTAATATACCTGCTAAACTTTCCCATTGTAAAGATACGTAAATTAGTTAATTAAAGGTCAAGTGTAAATTTGAACCTAACTGATAATTTACCATCTTTATGTCCTCGGGAAAAATCAGTAGTATCTGCAACATAACTGATTTTTGCCGGTTCATTTACTATATCTTTTCTCTGTGAGAACTAAAACGCAACATGCTGAACTCCAGAGATGGGGTCAGGAATTCTGACCCTATTGGTGCACATGAACCGGAGATAGAACAGATACTTGAGACAAAATTGTTACATATATACAAATGATTTAAACCATGATGCTCATACTATTTTTCGGCTTTCTATTCGGGGCCTTCCTCCAGCACGCGAACCTGAATAAATACAACACCATCGCCGGTATGGCCACACTCGAAAACCTCACCGTGGCCAAGACCATTGCCTTTGCGATTGGCCTGGGGGCAATTCTGATCAACCTTGAAATTTCCCTTGGCCTTGCCTCCTATCATATCAAACCTGTTTTACTGGGTGGGGTGGTGCTAGGAGGCATCATCTTTGGTGCCGGGATGGCAATCCTGGGTTATTGTCCGGGCACCCTGCCCATCTCCCTGGGACAAGGATCGCTGGATGCGCTCACCGGCATCATTGGCGGAATTGCCGGGGCGTTGGTATTTACCCTGTTGTGGCCCGGAATAGAGACGATTCTGGGACCCGACCTGGGAAATATCTCCCTCCATTCCATCGCCGGGGAGGGATTTTTGTTCTATTTCTTTCTGATTATTTTGGGAGGGATCTTTATGGGGATTGCCCTGTGGCTTGATAAGCTGGACGGTAAGACAAGTTACAAATGGCTCCACTCTGCGATTGGTCTTGCAGTTCTTGTTGCGATTGTTTTCCTACCCTCCACCACCGACCGTGTGGTAGGTGCCTCTTCGACCTATCCATATTTGGCCGGACTTGTCAGCGGACTGACAGATCATCCCTATTTTCAAAAAGTGGCGAAATCCGGAAACTGGGAATTGATCTTTTTATCGGGGGCTTTTCTGGCCGGCCTGGTATTTTCCCTGTTGAAAAAAGAGTTCAAAATCAGCATGATTCATGCCCACTGGATCAAATATAAAGGGCATACCCCGGTAAAAAGGGCAGTATGGTCCTTTATCGGCGGATTTTTGTTGCTCTTTGGAGCCCGCATGGCCGGTGGCTGCACTAGTGGACATGTCATTTCCGGGGGAATGCAACTGGCCGTCAGCAGCCTGGTATTCGCCCTCTTCGTGTTTGGCGGATTGCTGGTGACAGGGAAATTATTTTACAAATGATTTTCAGGAAACATTACTTTCGCCTTGGATTTAATACCTTTAGGAACTGGGGTTGTCAAGAAATTAAATGGCCACATCCATAGTATCTTACAAGAGAAAAATGAAAACGATAATCTACTTTTATTCCCACAAAGGCAGCAACAGATACCTGGCAAATAAAATTGCAAGTGATCTGAATTGCGAAATCGAAGAGATAAAACCCCGATTGAACGCTCATCTTTTGATGTTGATGAAAATAAATTTCGGAAACAGAAAACTTAAAACTAAAATCGAAGATTATGACCGGGTAATTCTGTGCGGACCAATTTGGGTGGGACAACTTATTGTTCCTTTGAAGAATTTTGTAAAAAGGAATATCTCAAAAATCGATAAACTGATATTTGTAACCTGCTGTGGAAGCACTTTTGAGAAAAAAGATGAAAAATTCGGGCATAATCTGGTTTTTAAATCGCTCAAAGACATTACTGGCAAAAAATGTATCCATTGTGAAGCACTCCCAATTGGGTTGGTATTACCCGCTAAGCAAAAAGAGGACCCGGATGCTGTTATGAAAACTCATTTGAATGATGAGAATTTCAAAGGCGAAATTTCAACGATTTACGACAAGCTTATACAAGCAATTAGTCAACCTTAAGTCATTAATGGAAATATTTTATGGTAACAATATCAGCTGCAATTTCCGGTATTGTAGTCTGGTTTGTAGTTGTATTCTTTCATCGGAACAAAAATAAATACAATTTCACGAAGTAAAATAGAACGAATCTGGTCACCCGTAGCTTTAATTCAGATGATTAAGGCTTATATCATGGGATCGCTATTTTCGGCCTAAAAAATCCCTATCATCACCATCAGCCATTGGTTGTAAAAAAAGTACGATGCCCCGTATTGCTTTTATTGATACCGAAGTACAGGACAATACCGGCAGGATCCTGGATATTGGCGCAACAAACGACGAAGGCGCCGTTTTTCATTCACCGTCCCTGAATGAACTCGCGGAATTTATCGCCTGCGCTCCATTTATCTGCGGACCTGTTAAAAGTAAATGATGAAGGACGTTTGAACCAGAAAGGCCAGCAGGTCCTGAAATTTTCCGTTAACATGAAGGAGGAAATTCAAAAACTTCAACAACTCGGATATTCCCCTGCAGTCGCGAAAGTGACCTTCCTGGTATACTGGCACTCTGAGGAGAAAGACAAAGAATTTCTTGTGGTTTTGCCGGAGATTACTTTTTTGAAGAAGACGGATAAGCCACTCTAAACAATAATTTTCGGATCAGATTGAAATTTTGTAAATTTGTATCAGATAAATTATTAAGTGATTGGATAATGCCAAAGATATTCGAATACTTAGGGATTCTTATTTTCTTCTACTCAAATGAACACGAACCGATTCATGTTCATGCAAAAAAGGGTGAATTTGAGAGTAAAGCAGAATTCCATATCGTTAATGGCGTGATTTCGGAGATAAAGATTACAAATATTTCAGCAGCAAGGCCCTTAAAGGGAAAGGACCTTAAAGATTTCGAGGTTTTTCTTGAGAAATACGCTGACAAAATAGTTGAAAAATGGATTAACTATTTTGTTTATCATAAGGATGTTGGATTTGAGAGAATTACAAAAAGATTAAAATGAGAATAGTTGTTGATTATAAGGATTCCGCACCTGGATTCAATCTGTTGAAAATTGATTCTGCAAAATATTTGTCGGATTATGCAATTCGGATAAAGTTTAGTGACGGAAATGAGAAACTTGTTGATTTCAAACCATTTTTATCAAAATCCCTCCATCCATCGATTAAAAAATATTTAGATGAAAACAAATTCTCGGATTTTTCACTGACTGATGGAAATTTGAACTGGAATGATTACGACTTGATTTTTCCAATTTCTGATTTATATAATGGACAGATAGATTCATAAAACACATCGCCTGCTTTGTTTCCGGCGCCGCAATCTCAATCCCATAATTTCTGGAATGGATAACACAAGCTTTGATATCCATTCCATTCTTATTTATTTCACCTCAGAATTTTTCTGAAAAATCCCTATCTTCACCATCAGCTATTGGTTGTAACAAAAGTACGATGCCCCGTATTGCTTTTATTGATACCGAAGTACAGGCCAATACCGGCAGGATCCTGGATATTGGAGCAACAAACGACGAAGGCGCCGTTTTTCATTCTGCTTCCCTGAATGAACTCGCGGAATTTATCGCTTCTACTCCATTTAGCTGCGGACCTGTTGAAAGTAAACGAAGAAGGGTGTTTGAACCAGAAAGGCCAGCAGGTCCTGAAATTTTCAGCCCACATGAAGGAGGAAATTCAAAAACTCCAACAGCTCGGTTATGCCCCGGCAGCCGCGAAAGTGACCTTCCTGTTATACTGGTACTCCGAAGAGAAAGACAAGGAATTTCTGGTGGTTTTGCCGGAGATTAATTTTATTCATCAACCGAAATAATAACATTGTATATGGATACAGACGAATTATCAAGAGAAGCTTACGAAGGTATTATCATAGAAGCAGAGAAATTAACCCATGATCTGACGTTGCATTATGGTCTGTTATCCTATGATTGCAACGATGAGACTGAATACATTGATAAAGCCGAAAAACTTACAAGAAAAATGCTGATAGTGCAAGCATACCAGTTGGAAGATCTTTTTTGGGAAAATTCACCAGGGAAAGACAAGCTGGATTTCACACTGCATAGAATTCTCAGCAATATTGAGAAGATTAAGAAAATTCCAATAGAAAAACGATATTATGACGACTTCGCCTGAATACGATGAACGAATGTCAAAAATGACATTTGCTGCTGTGTATCCTCACTATCTCACCAAAGTGGAGAAGAAAGGCAGGTCGAAAGAAGAATTGCACCAGATGGCAAGAAGCGTTTAGCCGATGCTTTGGATCACAACGGCATTATTGCATTGGGCAGGGAACTTCCGGTGGGACCTCTATAGATATTCCGGCCCAAACCTTGCCACCAATTCCGATGATACCCGGCCACAGATTCCGGCATACCCTGCCAGTTCTATTTTTAAGTATCGAACCTCAGCAAATTCCATAAGGTGACTTAGATTCAGGAAATCCTTTTGTTGTTGAAATAAAAAGGACCGGAATTGATGTAGCAGCTCAAAAATATCACTCAGCCTGCTTAAATGCCAAGGCTTTTAATTCCTGTTCCGATCTTGAAATGCCATACTTGCTTGCTGTCTTTTTCCAATTCCTAACCGAAGATTTAACTTCTTCAATTATTTGCCTTGCTCTGGCTTCCTTCAATCTAAAAAACTCACTAACCCCGAAAGCAAGATCCAGCTCAAGAGCATTATCAGTATCCGATATATTCAATTTTAAACCCGTACCTGTTTCAACCGGATTTATATCGTAGGCCGGAGATAATAACCAGCCACTTTCACTAAGTATGAATCCATGATTTCGAAGATGATCATCAGTGTTTGATACGCAAATGCTAAATACAATCCTGCGCCAAAGTTCCTCCAGATCCTGCTGAACATTGGCTCCGTGATTCATTATAAATTCGACCAATTCCAGATAGCTTGCTCCATCTTTATGATCCTGCCCATCTTCATAACCTAACATAGTTATTGCTGATGCAAAATGTAATCTTTCGCCTTTTTTTATACGATCAAATCTTTTGGTCAAAAAGGTATAATAATCAGAAGAAAACTTTTGGGCTTTAGATTCTGCCATACTAATACCGGCAGCTATAGCCAGCTCATAGGTAACAATTTCCCATCCACCAATATCTCCCTGATCACTTTTACTTGGAAATTTCGCTATCCATAAACTACCATCACTGTCTACAATACTTGCCTTTGGTCTTGCACCACCCAATGATGCCCCTGGTGCAACAAGCATTCTCAGCCAATTCAGGTACTCAGGATCATCAGTTACATCATCATCTTCTAAACGCAAGCTAATTTGCTCTAATGTACGAATTGAAGTCCATGGAGGGCTTGCAAATTCTTTATTGTCATTTAAAAACGGACCATCTTCTTCTGTTTTAAATCTGAGGGCTCCCATTCGGTGACCATCATAAACACCCAATAAATAGTCTGTTTCAAATAATTTTTGTTCAGTCCTGTTTTCTGCTCTTGCCAGTGCAGCCTCTCGTCTTCTCATCAAAATGCGCCCCCAACGATCTGGTGAAGAATCTAAAAACATTCCAAAATTTTTCTGTTCTTCACTCAGATAATGTAGCCCCTGATATAATTGCAAATTTGGATCCAGAAGATGTGATGATCCCTTTTTTAGCCATTCCTCATCGTATGTAAAGGAGAATATTTCATTACCCTTTAAACGCTCCGGGAACAGAATTCCCATTAGCTGCGGACCACCCATACCTTCCCAATGGGCATATACATAGACTGTTCGTCGATTACTTTGTTTGGCCATGATCTTTCTTTCTTTTTGGTGCACGCTCATTTGTGCTAATCTGAGCATCCTGTATTTTTCTACCTAATTCGTCATCTTTCGCAAGAAGAAGAAAGTCTTTTTCCAAACCTAAAACTTGCATTACCAGCAAATATGAGCCAATACTAACTGTTGGGGAGCCCTTCTCAATAGCAACCAAGGTTGGTCTGCTTATATTTGCACGTTCAGCAACCTGCTCAGCGCTTAGCTTCCTCCTTAATCTGGCTAGCTTAATATTATCCCCCATTTCGACAAGAATCTGTCTCGTCTTAGGTAGTATTATCAGTTTCTTTTTTGACATAACATTAATTATATTTTACAAATATAACCTTTTATGTTAATTATATTTAACATTATAAATATTTTATTGAGTAATAAAAGTATACATATAGCGAGAGTAGCCTGGCTGCGTTCCACTTTGTGTGTCTGGCGAGCTGTCTTTCTCAAGTTTCAAGCGAAGCCATCCATCCAGTTCGTGCAACTTATCCGGGTAGCCTCATTGAATTTTTTCCATACTTCTATTCAGCAAGCCATGAAGTTGAGTTTGATTCCGGTTGTTTCCCGGATACGCAGCCAGATTTTATGTGGGTAATAGCAGGAGGTTTTGCAGACAAAGTTAAATTGCTCGGCTCTGGCTTATAATATTACAATTTGGGAATTAGATTCCAAAATTGTAAGTTTACAAAATGATTCCACGAAAAGCAGCGCAAGAGCTAAAAAGACTGGGAAAGCAATTTAAAGCAGTTGCAGTCACAGGGCCAAGGCAGTCCGGCAAAACAACACTGGTAAGGGCTGTATTTAGTGATAAACCATTTGTCAATCTTGAAAACCCGGATACCCGTTTGTTTGCAAGGAATGATCCCAGGGGATTCCTCGGAACCTATTCCAAGGGTGCCATACTGGATGAAATACAGCGCGTTCCAGAGCTTTTTTCCTACTTACAACAGGTGCTTGATGAGGCCGCTGATAATGGCTTATTTATTCTCACAGGATCGAATAATTTTCTGCTCCAGGACAATATTTCACAGAGTCTTGCGGGCAGGGTGGTCTACCTTTTTCTGCTTCCTTTGGGTCTCAGTGAATTGCCGGCAAACGGTCTTTCAACTGATGAGATACTCTATACCGGTGGCTATCCTGCCCTTTATGCGGGGGATACAGATGCGACTTCTTTCTATTCAAATTATACAAGGACCTACCTGGAAAGAGATGTAAGGTTGTTAAAGAACATCACGGACCTGTTTGTATTTGAAAAGTTCCTCCGGCTATGCGCAGGAAGAACCGGACAATTACTGAATATGAGCAGCCTTGCTTTTGAAGTTGGGGTAGACGTGAAAACCATTGGCTCGTGGATTGGAGTGCTGGAGACCAGTTTTATCATCTTCCGGCTTCAGCCCTATCATAAGAATTTTAATAAGCGCATCGTTAAAATGCCCAAGCTGTATTTTTATGATACCGGATTGGCATTGTCACTTTTGGGGT
Organism: uncultured Bacteroidaceae bacterium; assembly: GCA_964583445.1. Lineage (GTDB taxonomy): Bacteria > Bacteroidota > Bacteroidia > Bacteroidales > M55B112. The sequence goes on from CAZOXI010000011.1 coordinate 9,802, forward strand.
TGGAAAATAGTCAGCAAATCCCCACGCACCCTTTAAGAGGTGGATTTTTCGAAAATCTTGTTGTTGTGGACCTGTTGAAGAAAAGATATAACCAGGCAAAAAATAATAATCTCTTTTTTTGGCGGGATAATGTCGGACATGAGATTGATATCATCCTGGATCTCCCTCAGGGCCAGATCCCTGTTGAGGTTAAATCAGGAAAAACGATCACCAGTGACTATTTCAAAGGATTAAATTACTGGAAAAAACTTACTGGTAATAGTGGGGGGATCCTGATCTATGATGGGGATTCAATGCAAAAAAGAAGTGACGGTATTCAAGTCATCCCGTTGAGGGAAATGGGCGCATCTGATTTTGCTTCCGCTAAAAAGTGAAATTACGGGTAAAAAGTCAATTTCCGCCATGTTTCTTCTGTTATAGAAACTAAGTTCGCCATATTAGAATAATCTGAAAAAAGAGTGTTCTTTTTAGCATGTGTAAATATTCTTGTCTAATAATGCTGCATAAGTGTAAATAAACAGTTACACTTAAACTAAATTGGATAGGGAAAACAAATTGAATTATTATCTATCCCTCTTTCCATACAATATCAGATAAAAAACCGGCAGAAAAATAAATACCAGCTGCAACCCAAAGACCAAACTCAGTGATTTACTAGTTACCCAAACAAAATCGTTTGAATTATTAACATATCTTAACTTGTTTATATCTAAGCTATGTTGTATGTTTACGACATTAAAAATAAGATACATTGAACAAGTCAGAAAAATTCGACAATTCACTTCAGGAACTTGCCAAATTTGCCAAAGCTATTTCGCATCCTGCAAGGTTGACCATTCTGGAATATCTTGCAGAAACAAAGACCTGCATTTCGGGCAATATTTCCGATAACATTCCTTTGAGTCGGACAACCGTTTCGCAGCACCTCAAAGAATTAAAGGATTTGGGATTGATACATGGCACAATAGACGGTCTTAAAATCAATTATTGCCTGTGCGGATCAGTCATTGAGAAATATACTTCAATGTTTGACGCCTTTTTTAAACCCATAAGATCAGATAATACCGAGTGTAACATCAAACCTAAAGGCGAAAAAATAACCAATAATAAAAAAGTAATTACTATTGATAAATAAACATCTATCTTATGAAACCCATCAAACAACAATTATTTCTGTGTTTTATTGCAGGAAGTCTTCTCAACCTGAATGCCTGTAGTAATTCGAATGCTGAAGGTACAACATCCAATGAAAATGTGCCAGTCGTTTCAGCAAATATGGCAGATGAAATTGAGACTGCCGGGATGAACGCATCTCCTGTAAAAAAAGAACTTGAAAAAGCACAGGCTGCCGGACAGGCTGCTTTTTTAGTTGTAACTGAAAATGGTAATACAGAAACTGAAAAAGCCGTTTCCCTTGCCGAAGAAGCAAAAAATATTTATAAAAATGCCGTTGTCCTTGAAATGAACCGTGATGATGCAGTCAATGCAGAGCTGGTTGATGAATGGCGCTTATCTGGAGCCCCTGTTCCCTTGATATTAGTATTCTCACCAAATGGGACATTGACCGGGGGGCGCATTCTTAATCAGGCTACAGCAGAAAATGTTGCAGAGCTTGTACCATCACCGATGTTGGAAAAGGTGTACGCAGCGATCGAAAACAATAAAAATGCTATTGTGGTATTCTCTAAAAAATCGTTTACAGACAGATCTGAAGTGATTGAAAACACGAAGGAGGCTGTTGCAAAATTGAATAATGATGCGGTTTTTATCGAGGTCGACATGGACGATAACAGGGAATCCGGCTTTATGAAACAGGTTCGTATAGACAAGGCTCTTGCGACAGAATCGATCACGCTGGTAATAAACAAACAAGGCCAGGTGGCAGGGACCTCGGTTGGCGTTCCTGATTCAGATAAATTGGTTACCGCCGTTAATACTCCTGTAAGAAGTGGTTGTGGTCCGGGTTGTGGTCCAACTGGTTGTGAGCAATAAATAGAACCTTGCCAATCGAACCAGCTCTGTTTTAATTCAAAAATTTTTTCCCCCATTAATTATGAGGTTATCAGAATTAACCCTGAAAGAGTTATGGCATCGTAAATCGCAGCTGGTCTCCGGTTTACTGGCGATAACACTCGGGATTGGAGTTATCGTAGGAATCCGCTCCATCTCAGTTGTATCGGAAAAAGCAGTTGCCGTAAACCTTGATAACCTGGGGGCAAATATTTTAATTTTACCCCAGGCCGCTAGTGTGGATAACTACTATACAGCAGATATTGATGCTCCTACTTTCCCCGAAAGCTACGTAGAAAAACTGGTCAGCTCTACCCGGCCTGGTGTGGATAACCTCTCACCAAAGCTTACCAGACGGATTGAAGTAAACGGACAAAAAGTAGTGCTTACCGGCATTTTACCAAAAAACGAAATTGCTTCAAAACCCATTTGGCAACAAGGTGGAATTGTAGGAGAACAGGTAGCCGCAAGTTGTGCTCCAACCGGACCGAAGAAATATGCCGATGAAAAACTGCAGCGCAAAGGCATTGATAAACTGAATGCGTTTGATTGTTTTATTGGTTCTTCCATTTCACAGCGTATGGATTTGACCGAAGGGGATAAGCTCACTATTGAAGGTAAAGACTTCCATATTGCCAAAGTACTTCCGGAAACAGGAACGGTAGATGATGACCGCGTATTTGCCAACCTGAATGTTGTGCAGGATTTACTGGGTACAGGAGACCAAATCAGTGCCATAGAAATTATGGGATGCTGCAGTGAAATTTCTGATGGTTTACTGGGGAAAATGAGAAATATTTTGCCCGATACGCGAATAACCACAATTGGTCAGATTGTATCAACACAAATTGAAACCAACCAACTAATGAACCGGTTGTCACTTGTTTTTCTGATCATTATCCTGTTCGTAGGTGGAATATCAATCGGTAACTATATTTGGGCTAACGTAAATGAACGCCGCAAAGAAATTGGCATCCTACGTATGATTGGCTACCATAAGCGGCACATCTATAAAATCCTTATTTCCAAAGCACTTATTATGGGAATTTCAGGCGGAATTACCGGTTACATTTTAGGTACCATTGCGGCTGTATGGTTAGGTCCTCAATTTGCAGGACTGGCAGTAAATCCTATATACATTCTTTTACCGCTATCAATTGCCATTTCAATAATTATTTCAGTAACAGGCTCTATTATACCTGCATATATGGCAGGACGGATAGAACCGTTTTCAAACATGCAGGAGGATTAATATGCTTATTCAAATTAAAAATATCACAAAAACATACCAGCGTCACAATGGTGCGATCAATGCAGTTGACAATCTTTCGCTAGACATCCCCCAAGGGTCATTTGTAACCATTACAGGGCCATCTGGCTCAGGGAAAACATCCCTGTTGCTGATCCTTGGCGGACTGTTGCACCCTTCAACGGGCAAAATGGCATACGCCGGAAAAGAGATAAACCTGCAAAACGAAAAAGAATTAGCTGATTTTCGCAGTAATCATGTAGGATTTATCATGCAGAGCTTTGCCCTTGTGCCTTATCTGACTGCCCTGGAAAATATTATGGTCGCACTCAATGTTAAAAGTAAAATAAAAGCTGAAAATAAAAAACGGGCAGAGGAATTATTAAAATGGGTTGGCCTGAGCGATCGCATGACTCATTATCCCAAAGAGCTTTCCGCAGGTCAACAGCAGCGGGTGGCTATTGCCAGGGCATTATCGAATAGCCCCGATTTATTGTTGGCCGATGAACCCACAGGTAACCTCGACCCGGGTTTATCGAAAGAAATTCTAGGAGTGTTAAAAGAAATCAACAAAAACTATGGCACCACAGTAGTAATGGTTACACATAGCCCAATGGCCGCCGATTATGGTAATACAAAGATTCAACTTAAAAATGGCCAACTGCTGACAAATGAAAAGAATGTACTAACAGAACAATTAATGAATTAATACCAAATATCATGAAAAAATCGATTCTATTATTTTTGTCCATTAGCTTATTATCCTTATCGGTTCGAGCACAAGAAAATCAGAGTGTAAAAACGGACTCAATCATTTTTGAGAACTTAGTGCACGACTATGGAACAATTGTACAGGGGTCCGATGGTAATTATGAATTTAAATTTACAAACAAAGGTAAACGGCCATTGATCTTAAGCAATGTTCGTGCATCATGTGGATGTACCGTTGCAAAATGGCCCAGGGAACCTATTGAGTCAGGTCAAAAAAGTACCATATCAGTAAAGTATAACACCAACATTGCCGGCACATTTAATAAATCAATAACTGTGAATTCCAATGCAGTGAATTCCCCCGTTGTTTCGAGAATAAAAGGTTCTGTAACACCGAAGCAATAAAAACAGTGTACCGTTCAATTAATCCAAAGCAGGACTAAAATCTATTCACTTTTTACCCGCAACAACCACTGCTTGTTCGTTGTAATCCGGACAAACGGAAACCATTGGTTCCGTAATCGACGGTAACGGTTGCAAGCGTTTTCAATAGCTCTTTTTCTACAAAAAAGTAAATTTCTTCAAGGTTTATAACCATTTCATTATCTTCGGGTTGCGTTGCAATATCCATTTGTATGGATGGTCCGCAACACCCCTGGGTGTTAAAAATATGGATTCCTGCGCCCGGTTTTTCAAATCCATCGAGCACTTTCTTCAATTCAATCGCTGCTTGTTCTGATACTTTCATAATTTCAATATAGTTTAATTTTTATAATTTTTACCCGCACCATTCTGCCCCCGTTCATTAACAAATGATACCTTTCCCCAACTTTTCAACCGCTTTTAAACCAATTATTTCTTCCCGGCTCAAGGGGATTGGGAATAATGGTTTTGTACCGAACAGTTCCTGCGCATTGTACAGATAGTGCTGTTGTAATTTCCACCGCTCGCGCGAAAAATCATCGGGGCAGTCGGCTTCATTTAAAATCTGGTTCAGCAAAACGCCTTGCACAGTAATGCCTACCCGCTCCAAATCCTTCATGGCGCGGTAGCCTTCGTTCAAAGGGGTAAACTCGGGATACGCCACCAGCATAAAAGTTGCCCTTTCGTTGTTTTTTAAGCGCTCAATCAGTTGCTCAATCTTCTTATCGGGTTGAACTATAGTTGCTGCTGATGTTGGTTGTTGGGTTTTAGTTTTCGAGTCGATTTCTTTTTGGTATTCAAACGGCAACTCCAATAGCCGCAAAGTGTGGCCGGTTGGCGCTGTGTCGAGTACAAAATAATCCCACCCCGGCTCGTTCAATACATTGGCAAATTGTTCAAAAATAGCAATCTCTTCGGTGCAGGGCGATTCCATCTCTTCTTCGAGGCCGACGAGCAACTCATCAGAATATCCATTTGATTTTGCATCGTCCAATATTCTTTTGCGATATTCTTCAACGGCTGATTTTTGGTCGATATTTACGGCCCAAAGGTTGCCCGATACATTTACCGGGGTATGGTTTACTTCGGTTTCGAGCACTTGTCCGATATGCGCTGCAGGGTCGGTAGTAAACAGCAGTGTTTTTCCTTCGTTTGCCAGTTTGGAAGCGACAGCACAGGCCGCAACGGTTTTCCCAACACCGCCTTTTCCGGTAAGGATAACCACCCGGTTTTCCGCTTTCTTTTTCAGGATGGATAACAGGTTATCGGGAGTGCTAAAACCTTCGAATGGTTTTACTGCCTTAAATTTCCGCTGAATGGTGTGTTGTTTGTTTTCAAATGCAATTTCGCCCAACAGGGCAATGTTTTCAACTCCCTTTACCTCCGACTGTTGCATGGGAACTTGTGATGTTTTATTCCCAAAATTGTTGCGTAATTCAGTGATGTACTGTTTCTGTGTTTCGGCTAATTTTCCAAATATTCCCTGTGTGGTTCCATGATTTGGGAATATACCATTTATCACCAGATGGAAGTTATGGATGCCTGTGCGCTCCAACTCGCTTTTCGCTCTGAACGTTTCGTAAACCGACGTTTTTTCAGGGCGGCTCACCAGGTAAACAATAGTTTTTGCAGCATCCTGCATCACGTTTACGGCATGTGCATATTTTTTGCGGGCCCCTTCAATTTGCGAAACGGGCCCGATACAGGTTTGCCCGCTTCCTTCGGTACTTTTCTGAATGTATTTGTCCCACTCGTTCGGCAGAGTCATTAACCGGAGCGTATGGCCTGTTGGCGCTGTATCGAACACAATTAAATCGTAAGAATTATCTCCGAGGAAATCGGTAAACTTATCGAAAGTGGCTATCTCAACCGTACAACCGCCGTTAAATTCTTCTTTCACCTGGGCCAGGGCATAATCATCGAGGATCGCTTTGAGTGGTTCGAGCATCCGATTTTTGTAGGCATCGGTAATGGCATCGGAATCCATCTGAGCCACTTCCAGATTATTATTTACCTGCACGGGCGCGGTGCCTACTTCCCGTTCAAAAATATCGCCCAGGTTTCCGGCCGGGTCGGTTGAAACCAACAAGGTACGTTTCCCTTTGTTTGAATGATATACTGCTATTGTGGCGGCCATGGTAGTTTTACCTACGCCACCTTTGCCTGAAAAAAATATGTATTTAGACATTGAAAATTTGTTTATTTTGATTCATTTTTTACTTCTGCCAGTTCCATGGCAGCATTAGTTGCAGCCGTAAGTACCGGGCACCATACCGGCGGTATTTTGGGATCCTTTTCTCCGACAGCCAAACGCTTAAAACCGGGCGATAATTTGCGAAGGTTGATAACACTAGCGCCAAACATTATCATCATTCCCAACATGGTTGTAATAGCTGCCCAAATCAGTAAAACCCAATAAGAAACCCCACTTACAACTTGGTAAAGCAAGAATGAAGTTATGACTGAAATCAGTACCCAAACCAGCATGACTGTCAGGTACGATGGTATATTTTTTTTGCTGAACAAAGGATATTTTTCCATAATACTACTTGTTAATTTTAGATTGAATAAACTTATTTATTTTCGGAATATTGATTTTTTTGTCAGTACAGGCGATTTCGTCGTTCACCAGCACAAAAGGAAAATTAACTTCGCCTTTTTCCAGCAATTGCTGTGCAACTGAGTGGTTAAACCATTCGCCCGACATAAATTCGATGTGTTTTGCCTGCACCGTTTCGCCAAATTTTGTTTCGAGCTGACGGCTAACCATTTGCGCCACCTGCTGCCAGTTTGCCTTCGTGGAATCGCATGCAGCCTGAGGAATGGTAAATATTTCTGTTAAAATCGGTTTCGTCATATCCATTGGTTTTAACTGAACACCCCCAAAATACGTGTATCCGGTTCAATATTGTTCAATTCGGGAATGTGCATTTTAAGTTCTTCGAGTACAGGGTACGCCCCACTTTTAATAATTTCACCACCAAGCAAAACAAGGGGTAATTTCCCGGGTCCATTGGCTTTAATAAAGCTGCTGACCACGCTGTTTTGCACATAGGCCATGGGCGATTGGTTAATGGCATATCGTTTGGTTTCAACACCTGCTTTTTTTAGCAATTGAATGGTATTTTGCAAATCGATAAGCGCTTTATCGGGTTCCGGACCGCACACGCCGCTCTCGCAGCACATGGAGGGGTCAAATATTTCTATCTTTCTCATACTATATTCTTCCTATTTTTATAAAATTGTTATGACACGATCAATATTTCCACCGTTTGGCCAGTGCTACCAACGAGAGCATTACAGGGACTTCAACCAGCACACCAACTACCGTTACCAACGCAGCCGGCGATTGCAGTCCGAAGAGTGCGATGGCGACTGCCACTGCCAGCTCAAAAAAGTTACTGGCACCAATCATGGCTGCGGGGGCACAGATCTGGTAGGGAAGCTTCAGCTTTTTACCCCCGAACCAGGCCAGGAAGAAGATAAAGTATGTTTGAATAACCAATGGCACTGCGGCAAGCAAAATAATCAAAGGGTTGCTGAGGATATTTTGTCCCTGGAAGGCAAACAGCAGCACGAGGGTTACCAGCAGCGCAATTATGCTCACTGGTTTCAGTTTGGGTAAGAATTCTTTTTTAAACCATTCTTCACCGCGCCTTTTAATCAGAATTCGTTGGGTAATTACCCCGGCAACAAGCGGCACCACGACAAAAATGATAACGCTGGCTACCAGCGTATCATAAGGTATGCTGATGTTGGTGATTCCGAGCAATAAACCTACGATTGGAATAAAAGCCACCAGTATTATCAAATCGTTTACTGAAACCTGCACCAGTGTGTAGTTGGGATCACCGTCGGAAAGGTAGCTCCACACAAAAACCATGGCCGTACATGGAGCCGCACCCAAAATAATTGCCCCGGCAATGTATTCGCCTGCCAAAGCCGGGTCAATCCATGCTGCGTATATTTTTGAGAAAAAGATCCAGGCAAAAAATGCCATCGTAAACGGTTTGATGGCCCAGTTAATAATGACGGTCCAAACAACACCCCGGGGCTTTTTACCGATTTGTTTGATGCTGGTGAAGTCAATCTGGAGCATCATTGGGTAAATCATTAACCAAATCAATACAGCTACAGGAATGTTTACTTTTGCAAACTCGATGCTGCTGATAACTTCGATTGAATCGCCGAGTAAATAACCCAGGCCAATTCCTGCTGCTATTCCCAAGGCGACCCAGAGGGTCAGGTATTTTTCAAAAAAACCAATTGTCTTTTTAGGTTTATCGGGAATGGTTACATCTTTAAATTTCTTATCCATTGCAATAAGGTTTAAATATTCTGTTGTTTTTTTGCGGTAACTGTTATACTAAAAATTCCGGCAGCGGAATTTTTAAAATTTTTCAGTTCTGCTTCATTCAGGTAACCGGCAAGTACGTTTTCAGGAATATTAATCGGTTTTTCTTTGTGGATTTCAATCTGAGAAAATCCCTGCTTTTCAATAATCCCCAGGTATCCCTGTTTTTCAGTGGCACCCGATACGCAACCGGCGTACATTTCGGCAGCTTCCTTCAGTTCCTCCGGTAGTTTTCCGGTGGTTACCACATCCGAAATACAGAAATGTCCTCCCGGTTTCAGAACCCGAAAAATTTCTGAAAACGCTTTTTGCTTGTCGGGAACCAAATTGAGCACACAATTGCTGATTACAACATCGTAAGAAGCATCAGGCAACGGCATCTCCTCGATGTCGCCCTTAACGAAATCGATATTTTTGAATCCTGTTTTAGCCAAATTTTGCTCTGCTTTCCGAATCATCTCTTCAGTAAAATCCAAACCCGTAACTTTTCCGTTTTCGCCAACTATACTGCGAGCCACAAAACAATCATTTCCTGCTCCCGAGCCTAAATCGAGTACCGAATTTCCGGGATTTATACCTGCAAATTCGGTGGGCAGTCCACAGCCCAGTCCCAAATCCGCCTCCGGATTGTAGCCTGCTACACCGTTGTATTCATCGCCAATCATGCTGAACTCCAGTTCGCCACAGCAACCAGATGGACCGCAACATCCCTGTTGTTGGTCCAAAAAACTGCTTTGGCCGGCAATTGAACCGTACTTTTCTTTTACAATTCCTTTTAAGTCTTCAACCTTCATTATAATTGGGGTTTTAATTCTTCTGTATAAAGTTTGTAGAATGCTTCTTCTATTTCATTCCTGACACGCCGATACTCACTCCAAATAAATTCATCCGTTCCGGTAGCTTTGGAAGGGTCTTCAAAACCCATGTGTAAACGGTTTTTGACTTTACCGAAAAAAGCCGGACAGGTTTCGTTTGCATCATCGCAAACTGTAATCACGTAATCCCACTCATCGCTGAGGTATTCATCCACCATCGTGGGTTGATGACCGCTAATATCGATTTTCTTTTCCAGCATTACTGTAACCGCACCGGAATTGACGGCGTCTGCCGGCTCAGTACCTGCGGAAGCTACATGCAGTTCGTTATTGAACGACTTTAAAAACCCGTGTGCCATCTGACTTCGGCAACTGTTTCCGGTGCAAAGAATTAGTATTTTCATAAATAGAAATTGTTAATTTAAAACTGATAAATTGCTCAATGGTAATATTGTTAAAATTCTGTTGTTTATATGCTTATCTGTTAAATCATTCGTTTTATTATTCATGCATTCACACATTTCTTATACACAAATTATCTGCCTGTTCAATTTTTTCGAGGAAACCTACCAACACCTCTTTCAGCAGTTTTAATTTATCAGGGGAAATACAATACTGGGTTTTAGCCCCTTCAATTTGACCGATTATCAACCCTGTTTCTTTCAACTCTTTCAAATGTTGGTTGACGGTAGTGCGCCCCAGCGGAATTTCATCAGAAATATCGCCGGTAATGCAGGTTGGCGTTTCAGCAAGGAACTGCAAAATATGCAACCTGGCCGGATGGGCGAGTGCTTTAAAAAGCACTGCCATCTCTACCAGGTCCTTGTCAAATAATGATGTTTTCGATTTTACCATGATTTTAAAATTATAACGCAAATATACGTCATTTTTTTATTTAACGTATATATACGTCATTCTATTTTATAAAAAAACATTGGATAAAAACTAAGCACCAAACGTTCAGTAATTTTTAAAGATTCTACATAAACATGTCTTGTGATAGAATTGGAGCCCGTTGGTTCATTATATTAAACACTGCCCCTCTTTCCATACAATATCAGATAAACGACCGGAAGAAAAATAAATACCAGCAGCAACCCAAAGATCAAACCTCCAATCACTACAATAGCCATTGGCCGGAGCATCTCGGTTCCATCCCCCAAAAGCAGTGCCAGGGGCAACAAGCCAAAAAGACTGTTGATATCGGTAATTAAAATGGGGCGAAGTCGAACGATAGCAGCCTCTTTAATGGACTCCACTATTCCTTTGCCCTGTTCCCTGAGTTCATCGATAAAAGTGATCAAAAGCACCCCGTTGTTAATTTCCATCCCTGTAAGCATAATGATACCGATAAGTGCTGTAACACTCAATGGCGTACCGGTGATATACAAGGCAAAAGAAATTCCTGCAAGAGATAAAGGGATACGGATAATGATTATCAGGGGTTTAAGAAAGCTTTCGAAATACAGCACCATCACTGCATATCCCAAAAAGAGGGCAAACAGCAAAATAATGGCCATCTGGTTCATGTTTTCTGCAAGCATTTGCGACTGCCCGCCATAATTCAAACGGTATCCTGAAGGCAGGTTGAAATTTTCCAATCTTTGCTTCAATGCTGCAGTAGCATCACCGACACTGGCACCAACAACATTGGCAGTTACTCTGATTACGCGGTCCTGATCCTTGCGATCAATTTGCATGGGGCCGACAGCTTTGGTGACATCTGCCACCACATCCAAAGGAACAATTGCTCCTTTGGAGGTATGCACAAATAGATTTTCGAGGTCGGAAGATGAGGTAACTTTTCTTTCGTCGGTCACAATGCGGATTGGATAATAATAAGCACCATCCTTGTAGCGTGTTGCCACGGTGCCTCCTACCAGAGTTTTAACCGTGCTGCCAATCTCTTCCTGACTTATTCCCAGGTCAAAAGCTTTTTTCCTGTCAATCTTTATTTGATATTCCGGCTTGGTGAGCTGTAATGAGATGTCGAGACCCGAAAGCACCTCTGAGTCCGTCAACTCGCTGCGCATTCTGGCAGCCTGATTAAATATTGCCTGCATCGATTCGCTTCGAGGGGCAAGGATCTCAAGTTCTATATCGAACTTTCCAGTTCGCCGTATCCCCTTCATTTTGGTATGAAAAACCTTTACAACCGCCCCCGGTGCTTTTATCCCTTTCATTATTGCAGGACGAAGTTGCTCCACGTATTGGTCCGTATTCATTGGTCGCTCAGCAGCAGGTACAAGTTGAACATTTAACTCTCCCTCAAAGCTGTTTTCAGTGGTTACC